>NZ_JBEHFM010000015.1:0-59991 GCF_040225675.1 Corynebacterium sp. KPL2680 | reverse complement strand
GACTGAGTACGCCAACCAATGGCACCAAACCCAGGAAGGCACTCAAACCGCCCGGTCTTAAAAACCAGCCCGGCCCACATCGACATGTTTTCCGCCAAGATGCGGTCTTCCACGAGACGGACCACACGATCCTTGGCATCCTGGTCAAATTTTCTCGGCACGTTCCAGATTTTCCCATCTACTCAAACGGAACAAAACCTGGGACACTTCACACAAGCATTTAGAAACTACTGCTCATCGTTAGGTGTACGCCAGTCCATGGGCGCGGTTGGAACGAGTGCCGATAATGCCCTGGCAGAATCATTTAACGCCACCTTAAAGCGGGAAGTACTGCGTGATAGGAAACTCTTTGAAAGTCCAATCAGCTGCCGCCAGGAAGTCTTTCGGTGGTGCATGGGCTACAACACCCGAAGGTGCCACTCCTGGTGCAATCTTGTAGCTCCTGATGTCTTTGAAGCCGAGACTTCAGCTACACTAACTAAAGCAGCACAGCTACCCCCGACGTGTCCACATTTCGGGGGTCAGGCCCTTATGTCGAATTCGCCCAATCGGGCTGGCAACAAAAAATTAAAGAACGCCCTATGGCAATCGTCTTTTGCATCGATCAGATTCCACGAGCGTTCCCGGCAATTCTATGAACGAAAACGCAAAGAAGGCAAAAGACTCAACGCCGCAGCAACCTAAAGTCAACACACCCCCAACAAGCCCACCCACGAAGTTGACAACCTATATAGGAACATCCTCTCGCTCTAGCCGTTTTCGAGCAGCCCAAGGAGCCGTTCGCGCAGCTCATTTTTGCGCTCCACCACCGCGGAGTCTTCGCTGCCGCTGCGCGGGCGGGGCAGCCCTACTTCGATGTCCTCGATGATGGTGGCCTCTGGCCCCGGCGACATCACCAAGATGCGATCCGAGAGCAGCACCGCCTCATCCACGTCGTGGGTGACCATGACCACCGTGCGGCGGTTTTCTTCCCACACATTTAGCAGCAGCGACTGCAGCTGGCGGCGGGTAAGCGCATCCAAAGCGCCGAAGGGCTCATCGAGCAATAGAATATCCGAGCCAATGGCAAAGGCGCGCGCCAAACCGACGCGCTGTTGCATGCCACCGGATAACCGCGACGGGCGCCTATCTGCCGCATGGCCCAAGCTGACCTCATCGAGGAAATCCTGTGCAATCTGGGTGCGCTCCGCCTTGGATAGTTCCGGGCGGGCCGAACGCAGTCCGAATTCGATATTCCCACGCGCCGTCATCCACGGCAGGAGCGCGTGATTTTGAAATACCACGCCGCGGTCTGGACCTGGGCCGGTGACGGCCTCGCCTCGCGCGCGCACCTCGCCGGTAGAGGGAAAAGCGAGGCCCGCGATCATATTCAGCATGGTGGATTTGCCAGAGCCCGATGGTCCCAGCAGGGATACGAACTCGCCTTCTCCAATGGATACGGAGGTATCCCCAATGATCTTGGTTGGGCCGTAGCTTTTAGTAATACCGGCAAACTCGATATGGGCATTAGTCATAGCGCACCACTTTCTGCAGGGAAGCAACGAGGTAATCCAGGGCCAATCCGATGACACCGATAAGCACGATGACCACAACGATGGCGTCAATATCAAGACGGTTCCACATATTCCAAACAAAGAAGCCGACGCCCTGGCCGCCGACGAGCATTTCCGCGGCCACGATGACCAACCAGGCGGTCGATAGCGATTGCCGCATGCCAGTGATAATCCCCGGCAGCGCCGCCGGGCCGACGATATAGAGGAGCTGTTGCATCCGGTTCGTGCCGAGCGTGGCCGCCAAGTTCTTATACGTGGGGTGAATCCCGCGGACCGCCTCGATGGTATTGAGCAGCGTCGGCCACAAGGCCGAAAGGATGATGACAAAGACGGCGGTATTCTCGGCATCGCGAAGCAATGCCAGGCCTAGCGGCAGCCATGCCAGCGGGGATACAGGGCGCAGGATCTGGACAAAGGGATCGGTCGCGCGGCGGAAGGTGTCCGAGGACCCCAGCCAAAAGCCCAGCGGAATAGCTATCACCATGGCGATGACAAAGCCAATGAGCACGCGGCGCAGGGAGGCCACCATGTGCCAAAAGATGCCCACCGAGGCCGACCCATCCCGGTAGAAGGGATCAGAAAGGATCTCTACGGCCCTATCCCAGGTGCGCGCGGGAGTGGGGGCGATATCTGAAAGCCAGCCCGCAGCTGCGACCGCCTGCCAGATGCCGATAAAAACAATAAAAAGCGCGATGCCCAGGCCCATCGCCTTCCACGGGCTATCCCGCCGCTTCTTGCGGCTGGCGTTGGCGGTGCGACCTGGACGGGACGTTGCTTGGGTGTCAGTGGAGTATGCAGTGCTAGTACTGGTGCTGGCGCTGTCATTTTTTACTGTGGTCATAAGGCAAGAGTCCTTAACGCTGGTATCCGGCGGTGGGGTGCAGGGGATCGAAGCTATGGCCGTTGATTTTCACCGGGTCCGTGGTGAGATCGGCTTCGCGCGGTAAGACGGATTTCGTGACATCTAGCAACGCTTGGTCATCCATCCGCATCGCGCTTCCGCCCAGATCCCAGCGGGCCATTTGGGTGCCCATCCACGTAATTGCGGTGGCGGAGGTGCGGCCGCCAAACTTGATCATCTGTGGATCCACCGTGTCCTTGCCGTCCCAAGTGGTGTAGTTTCCGGCGAGCGCCCGCGAAATCAGCTCTTCCTTCTGGTTCAGGTACTTCTCCTTAGCCAGCATGGACGCCGATTCATGGACGTGGTCTGGGCTATCGACGTACTGCGCGCCTTCCTGCAGCGCCGCGACGACGCGGTCGCGCACGCCCCGGTCCACTTCCTTCGCCACGGCCACCGAACAACACGGGTGGTTTTCCCACATCTGGCGGGTGGGAACAAAGGCGCGGCCCGAGCCGGTAGTCAGGGCGCGCTGGTTGAAGGGCTCTGGGCCAATAAACCCGTCGATGGTGCCTACCGAAAGTTGGGCCACCATATCGGCCGGGCGCAAGAGGCGCAGTTCCACATCAGAGACCGGATCCACCCCGCCGGCCACGAGGTAATCGCGCAGCAAGAGCGCATGCACCGAATACTCAAAGGGGATGCCTAGCACCATGCCCTTTAGATCCTCAGGCCGCGACACGGTATCCAGGTGGGAGGTGGACAAGGTCAGTGCCTGCCCGTTGGTGTTTTGCGTAAAGGCCAATTCGGTGGGCCGGGAGGCATTGGTAGCCCCGGCATCGATGGCCAGCGGCATGGGCGAGAGCATGTGCGCCACGTCTAAGGCGCCGGTGGCATAGGCGGTCCAGAGATCCGCCCACCCCGCGAATTTGCGCAGCTCAACGTTGAGGCCCTGCTTTGCGAAGGCACCCAAGCCATCGGCTGCAACCAACGGTGACGCGCACGCGATGGGCACGAATCCGATGGTGAGGGTTTCCCCGCCCTGCCCAGATTTTCCGGACTGGGCGTTGCTTTTCTGCCGCGGCGAGGAGCATGCAGATAGCATCTGCGAGCCTACTGCTACCCCACCCATTGCCACTGCACTGCGCAGTATCTGCCGTCGCGACAGGTTTCGGTTGTGCACCATATGTTCTTTCTCAACTAGACCAAGTGGTTTGTTCAGAATGAACCTAGGCTAGGTACACTATGGTGTCAATTTCTAAATTCACAAGCTAGGAAATGCGGTGTCCTTATTTTTATTCATCACAGACCTGCCTTTCTCTACAAAATAGACCTCTCGTTCTAGATTTATATTTACCTTCGAGCTACCATGGCGCCATCAGTAAATAATCGTCTGATACAAGGAGCAATTTAATGTCTGATCTCACCCCGAACCACAAAGAAGGCGACGCTCTCGAGCCCATTGACGGCGAGAAGCTCAATGACCTAGCACAGAAGAACATCGACAACCCTGAGGGCGCTAAGAAGCACGTCCGCTCCCACACTGAGGCAGACGGTCTCTTCCGCAATAACACCACCGTGCGCGGCCACACCATTAAGGTGGGCGAGCCTTTGCCACTGCTTGGCGATGACTCCGCACCCAACCCCACCGAGGTCGCTCAGGCTGGTCTTGGTGCCTGCATCAACGTTGGCATCCAGGCCATCGCCCAGCACCGCGGCGTTACCCTGACCAAGCTGGAGCTCGACATCGTCGGCGACATCGACCTCTCCCCAACCTGGGGCGTTGGTGACTTGGGCGAGGACAAGCGCCCAGGCGTTTCCGACGTCAACGTTAAGGTCGACATCGACGGCGACGCCGACAAGGAGACCCTGCAGAAGATCGTGGACGACGCCATCAAGTGGTCCCCGGTTGTTAATACCTACACCCGCCCGGCCAACCTCACCCACGAGTTGGTCTAAGGTTTAGATAGACAAAAGCGCCTGGCATATGCCAGGCGCTTTTCTTATGCTTTCAGGCGCAACTACAGGAATTGCCACGATTCCCGCAGGCGCTCGAACCACCACTCGCGGCGGCTAGCCGGTGCGGCCAAGGCGGACAGGCGGTCCGGTTCTGGGGCGAGGATCTCGGCGCGCAGGTGGCCGTCGTGTAGCTGGCGGGGCGCGGTGACATCTTCTTCGAAGAGGCTTCCCGTGGCCAGGCCCGCTGCCGCCGGGGTGACGTCGATATCTTCGTCATCATAGATTTGTGGCAACGCCGCCACCGCAGCCAAGCCCATATTGATGCCAATGGAAGTATCCAGCGCCGAGGCCACTGTAATATCCATGTGCCGTTCGCGCAGGTGCTGTGCCACGTCGAGGACGCGGCGCACCCCGCCCAGCGGCGCGGGTTTGACCACCGCTACATCGGCTGCCTGCAGATCCGCCACGCGGTACGGATCCTCAACCTTGCGAATGGATTCATCCGCGGCCACGCGCACAAAAAGCCCGTTGCGCATGAGCTGCCTGCGCACCTCCACCAGTTCTTCCGCGCTCGCGCAAGGTTGTTCCATATAGTCCAGCGGCATGAGCGCCTGGGCGGCCTCTACCGCCTCGGCCACGCTCCAACCGCCATTGGCATCCACGCGCAGCACCGGGATAACGCCGCGAGCGCTGACGTGTTCGCGGACGGCGTGGACGCGCGCGATGTCATCGGCAAGCGTCTGGCCTTTTTCCGCCACCTTGATCTTGAACGTCCGGCAGCCGGGATAGCGATCCACAATCGCCGGTACCTCGCTGGCGGGAACAGCGGGAATGGTGGCGTTGACCTCTACCCACTCGCGGACGGGCTTAGGAAAACCCTCGTAGGCGGCCTCCAACCCGGCGCGCAGCCACGCGGCCGATTCCGCAGGCCCGTATTCCAGGAACGGCGCAAATTCACCCCAACCGGCAGGCCCTTCAATCAGCAACGCCTCCCGCGTGGTGATGCCGCGAAACTTCACGGCCAGTGGGAGGGAGACTACGTGGGCGCGGTCGAGAACGTCATCGATGTTCATAAGGTCATGGTAGCTGGCATTCCTTACCCCCAACTAAGAAGGGATGTCCACACTGGCTCATCGGAACTACTCAGCAGGGTTAATTTTTACCCCCAATGGGTGGATATATTCTACTTAGCCAACAAATGCTACGAATAATGAGATATATTCTCGTATGAGAACTGAACCTCAGTAAGCGTCGGCTCGTTTCCGGCGTTGAATGCTCCAGCCGAACCTTCGGGTTCGGCTTTTCTCATATCTGAAAGGCCTTTCCCTTGTCCCTCTCCTACCGCGTTGGTATCGATGTTGGCACCTATTCTCTGGGATGCACCGCCATTGAAGTAGATGATAGTGACCAGCCAATCAATATCCTGAGCTCGGTATCGCTTATTCACGATTCTGGATTAGATCCAGACCAGCAAAAGCGGGCGGTAACAAGGCTTGCTTCTTCTGGCGTAGCTCGACGAACTCGTCGCTTATATCGCCGCCGGCGTCGCCGCATGATAAATCTGGAAAAATTTCTCACCGCCCAAGGATGGGAAACTCGCCCCTTTGAGCATTACTCCGATCCCTATCTACCTTGGAACGCACGCGTTGCTTTAGTCAATGGATATATCGCCGATGATGCCCAACGCGGAATGTACCTCTCTATCGCTTTCCGCCACATTGCCAACCACCGTGGCTGGCGGAATCCGTACTGGAAAGTATCGAGCTTGTACTCCCCCGACAAGCCGAGCGATGCCTTTGAACATATCCGCAAAGAACTCGAGGAGTCTTCTGGCCGCAAGATCCCGGAGACCATTACCGTTGGCCAATTAATTTCATTTGCCCAGTTTGGCAAGGACAGGCTACGCGGTGGTGGGAAGAAAAAGGATGAAAAGAAACCACAGGAGCAGGTTAATCAGGCCGTGATCTCGGCCCGGCTTCATCAGATTGATCACGCTCGTGAAATCAACGAAATCTGCCGAGTGCAGAAAATTGATGACACCCTGCGAAAGCAGATTTTAGATCTTGTTTTCGCCGCAGAATCTCCCAAGGGCGCACAAATTGGGCGCGTAGGGAAAGACCCGCTGCAACCAAAGCTACCCCGTGCTCTAAAGGCTTCCGATGCTTTTCAGCAATACCGAATCGCCGCTTTGACTGGAAACCTGCGTATCTACCGCGACGGTGTTTCTATCCCTCTCGACCGAGACGAAAAACTCATCGTCTTTAACTACCTAATCAACCTCTCTCATAAAGAGGAACCAACATGGCTCAAGGTTGCCGAGGTCTTAAACATCGACAGAGGCCAGCTCCGTGGTACTGCCACGATGACCGATGATGGTGAACGCGCCGGAGCTACGCCCCCGGTGCACGACACCAACAGAACTATCCTGGGATGCAAGGTAAAACCTCTCGTGCACTGGTGGGAAGGTGCCAACGACGATGAGCGTGCTGCAATGTTAAAGTCCCTATCTAACTCCGAGGTGGAAGACTTCGACTCCCCAGCCGGAGCACAAGTTCAAGCATTCTTCGCGAATTTGGATGAATCTGAACAAGAGAAACTAGATTCTCTTCACCTCCCAATTGGGCGTGCTGCATACAGTGAAGACACCTTGATGCGTCTGACTAGCCGAATGCTCGACGAGAATTTGGATCTTTATCAAGCCCGCCTGGCTGAGTTTGATATCCCCAAAGACTGGGCACCTCCCGCGCCTCGCATTGGCGAACCCGTTGGAAATCCAGCCGTAGATCGTGTCCTTAAAGGAGTGGCACGGTGGTTAGAAGCTGCAGCAGATGAATGGGGGGCTCCCAAATCTGTGGTCATTGAGCATGTTCGCGATGGCTTCATCAGTAAATCTAAAGCCAATGAAATTGACCGAGCTAATAACACCCGCCACAAGCGGAACCGAGAGCTCTTCAAGCAAATGCAGGAAAACCTAGGCATCGACGGAAAACTGCGTAGTTCAGACTTGTGGCGCTACCAATCCGTGCAAAGGCAGAACTGCCAATGTGCGTACTGCGGCTCTCCCATTACCTACACAACCTGCGAAATGGACCATATTGTTCCGCGTGCGGGGGAAGGCTCTACAAATACCAGGGACAACTTGGTTGCCACCTGCCACCGCTGCAACCTTGCAAAGAAGAACATTCCTTTTGCTGTGTGGGCTGCGCAAACCAATATTCCAGGGGTCAGCGTCAAAGAGGCACTTGATAGAACACGACACTGGTCGGAAGACTCCGGAATGACTTCAAAAGACTTCAAGAAATTCCGCAAGAACGTCTGCGACCGGTTAAAACGCACCGTTGTCGATGAACCTTTAGATGCTCGTTCCATGGAATCAGTAGCGTGGATGGCAAATGAGCTGCGCGGCCGAGTAGCGCAACGGTTTCAGGAAGAAAATACTGTGGTCAACGTCTACCGTGGTGAACTTACTGCGGAAGCGCGCCGAGCTGCAGGCATCTCCGACAAGCTACGGTTTATTGACGGAACTGGAAAGTCCCGACTCGACCGACGGCATCATGCAGTCGATGCGGCAGTCGTTGCGTTTACCCAAAACTATGTCGCGGAAACCCTAGCCATTCGTTCCAATAAACAGCGTGAAGCTCAGCTTTTACAGGCTACCTCACAATGGAAAGAATTCACCGGATCCGATGCAGAGCACCGCGCTGCGTGGAATGCTTGGCTTCCCAAAATGCAAAAACTGGCTGTCCTGCTGCAAAAGGCACTGGATGAAGATCGCATCGCCGTCACCTCCAACTTGCGTTTACGCCTAGGAAATGGGCGTGCACACGAAGACACCATTGGCGAATTGAAGACCGTTCGAGTAGGCGACGCCATCTCCGCCACAGATATCGACCGCGCCTCTAGTGAAGCTTTGTGGTGCGCTCTTACTCGCGAACCGGACTTCGATGAGGAAACCGGACTCCCAGAAAATCCAGATCGCCGGATCCGCATTCACGGTACTTGGTATACCGCAGAAGATGACATTGAAGTCTTCCCTGTAGGTGCGGGAGCCATCAAGGTTCGTGGCGGCTATGCCGAGCTGAGCCGCTTCCACCATGCACGCATTTACAAGATTCCCGGCAAGAAAGCACCGGTTTACTGCATGCTTCGCGTCTATAACGCCGATCTCGCTCAATACCGTCACGAAGACCTGTTTTCTGTTGAAATCAAGCCGCAAACCATGTCTGCCCGACAAGCAGAACCAAAGTTGCGAAAGGCACTGGCAGAAAATACAGCAGAGTACCTAGGTTGGCTCGTCACCGATGACGAGCTGGTCATTGATACGTCTAAGTTCAATACGGGCCAAATCGCAGAGATGCAAAGCGAATTCGGTCAAGTCCGGCGTTGGAGATTGGATGGATTTTTCTCCCCGTCCAAGTTGAGGCTCCGCCCACTCCAAATGAGCGCAGAAGGTCTGCGTGAAGATACTTCGATAGGAGCTAAAAAGGTTATTGACCGACCAGGTTGGCTTCCTGCTATCAATAAGCTCTTTGGTGAAGGACACGTTACTGTGGTAAGACGTGATGCATTGGGCAGAGCAAGGCTTACCAGCCATGCGCACCTTCCAATCTCGTGGAAGGCGGAGTAAAAATGAATGCTGGATGGCGAGTATTAGACTGTCTGAATCTCCACGGTTCACTTCGATATTCTCGAGGTCAACTCGTCATCAGCAAGGAAGACGCTGCGGATGTCGCCATTCCCCTAGCCCAAATTGCAGTAGTTCTTATCGGTTCCAAGAGTTCAATTAGCGGCGCCGTACTTCAGAAATTTGGTGACTATGATATCGCATTGATTGTCTGCGATTGGAAGGGAGTTCCAGTATCTGGGGCATATCCGTGGAACCCGCACTCAAGGATGGGCGCACGACAGCAAGCACAAGCGCAGCTTTCTGTTCCTAAAAAGAAGCAGGCGTGGACTCGAATAGTCGCTGCCAAAATACACGGTCAGGCATCCGTCTTGAAAGCCTTGGAAAAGACTGGCGCTAATGAACTGATTAAACTATCTCGCACTGTAAAGTCCGGAGATTCTGAGAATCGAGAAGCCCAAGCAGCCCGAAAATATTGGTCTTGTCTTTCACATGATCAAGCATTCTCGCGCTTACCTGGCGCCGGCGATCCTGGTTGGAATTCCGCTTTAGATTATGGATACACACTTCTGCGCGGTTACGGGATTCGTGCCATCGCCGGCGCCGGCTTATCTGGAACACTCGGTGTTTTTCATCATGGCCGTGGAAATAACTGGGCTCTTGTGGACGATCTCATGGAGCCCTTCCGACCCATGGTGGACCAGATCGTATTCACAACCATCAGCTATGGAGATGAACTAGATGCTGCCCAAAAGACGGCAATTTCCACTGCTCTAACTTGGGCCTTCGAAGCTGGTGGAAAGTCATTAAGCACCGTTTTTAATGAATTTGGCCAGCACTATGGTCTGTATGTCGAGGGCGCAGTTCGTGACCTAAGGGTACCCCGTTGGGAAGGAATCCTCGATGCCAGCAAAGGATAGTGAACCAATGTGGTGTGTGGTGATGTTCGATCTGCCTGTTAAATCTAAGAAACAAACTAGTGAAGCGAACAAATTCCGAAACCATCTCTTGGACCTCGGATTCTGCAGGTCTCAACTAAGCGTTTATGTCCAGTACTTCCCATTGTCTTCCAGGATCGCTTCGACCGTCAAACAAATAAAGACTGCTCTCCCAGAAGGTGGCGACATCAGGATAATTTCCGTCACTGATAATCAGTGGGCAAAAGCCATCAGATTTTCTAAGGCAGAGCCCGCTGACGTAGAGGAAAAACCATCCCAACTCGTAATTTTTTGAAGAAGGATCACCGATAAACTCCAGTTAAACGGCCGTTTTCGGGCCGCACTGAAGTCTATCAGGGGTAATGAGAACTGAACCCCAGCTTCAATCTATGCGACAATAATGCAGTGAGAAGTCTATCAGGGGTAATGAGAACTGAACCCCAGCATATCGCCCCACGTGACGGAATTGCCGAGAAGTCTATCAGGGGTAATGAGAACTGAACCCCAGCGAGGATCTCATTCTGAGATGTATCTTCCGAAGTCTATCAGGGGTAATGAGAACTGAACCCCAGCCTGACCTTGATGGCAATGCCGCTACGCCGAAGTCTATCAGGGGTAATGAGAACTGAACCCCAGCTGAGCGGGGAAATGTGTCCCGCTTGGAAGAAGTCTATCAGGGGTAATGAGAACTGAACCCCAGCATCAACGATTGGTCTACCCCGGTGGTGGGAAGTCTATCAGGGGTAATGAGAACTGAACCCCAGCCGCGCGGGATGGTTTCGATTATCCCTCGGAAGTCTATCAGGGGTAATGAGAACTGAACCCCAGCCGATTACGCAAATCAGCCATGTGAGTCTGAAGTCTATCAGGGGTAATGAGAACTGAACCCCAGCTACGTGAGGCTGTCTGCCTGACTGATGAGAAGTCTATCAGGGGTAATGAGAACTGAACCCCAGCACGACTTCTTGCCTTAGTGATGATGAGAAGTCTATCAGGGGTAATGAGAACTGAACCCCAGCACGACTTCTTGCCTTAGTGATGATGAGCGAAGTCTATCAGGGGTAATGAGAACTGAACCCCAGCCGATGTAATCCGGGGTGCGGCCGTCATCGAAGTCTATCAGGGGTAATGAGAACTGAACCCCAGCCACATAGACGGTGACTGTATAGAGCTCCGAAGTCTATCAGGGGTAATAAGAACTGAACCCCAGCGTGAGTAGCCATGCTCCCCAGTCTTCGGGAAGTCTATCAGGGGTAATGAGAGCTAAGCTCTGACTGGGAGATCCACAAGCGATGCGTTCACAGCTTCACTTTCGTGTCTCAGCCCCATTGACCCAGCCCGCAACCCCGGCTACTTTGGTTCCTACCTACCCTGAAGGAGGAACCATGTTACTGGCAGAGGCATTAGCAGAGCGCGCGCAGGCGCAGGAACGGCTCACTGAGCTGCGCGAGCGCCTGCTCTCCGTCGTGCGCGTGCAGGAGGGCGATACCCCGGACGAGGATCCGGCCGAGCTTTTGCGCGAGTTGGAGAGCATTACCGGGCGCATCGATAAGCTCGTGCAGGCCATCAATGCCACGAACGTGGCCACCGATTTTGATGGCGAGAGGAACTTGATGCAGGCACTTGCGCTTCGCGATGGCCTCGTGCGCACCCGCCGCATCTACCACGACCTCGCCCAGGCCGCGGGCGCGCGCCAGGACCGCTACTCCCGCGCGGAGATTAAGTTCGTGGCCACGCTTCCGGTAGCAGAGCTGCGCAAGCGGGTCGATGACCTGTCCAAGCAGTACCGGGAGCTTGATACCCGCATCCAGCAGTTGAACTGGAATACGGAACTGATAACTCCATAGCGAAGCTTTAGTCATGCCACGCCGCGCGCGTGGCGGTAGCCTTTGCGCACTTGCAGCGAGTATGCCCCCGCCTTCGAGGGGAAATTCGAGGACATCTAGGCACCCTTTGGCGTTAAAGGGTTGAGGAAGTTCGAGTCTTCCCACCGTATTGATGACCGCGCCGGCATAGGGTACACGGGTACATTGCGGGAAACCCTCGCAGTTATTGAGTATCGATTATTACCAGCATGCTGGGCAGTGCGTAGAGGTGAGGGTTGGGAATGGGGACTAAACTTTTTCGCGCCCACTATGCTGGGCGCTATGAGCGAGCAGAAGAAATACAGCACCGAAAATCCATTCCGCGAGGAATTGTGGCGCCCAGTTGAGGGCTTTGGGGATCTCACGGACGTCACCTACCACCGTCTGGCGGCGGACGGTCGGAAGAATGGGATTGTGCGCATCGCCATCGACAGGCCGGAGGTGCGCAATGCTTTCCGGCCGCACACCGTGGATGAGCTGTATCGCACTTTGGATCACGCCCGCCGCACCCCGGATGTGGGCACGATCTTGCTTACCGGCAATGGGCCCTCGCAAAAAGATGGCGGCTGGGCGTTTTGTTCCGGCGGTGACCAGCGCATTCGTGGGCGCTCAGGGTATCGCTATGCCACCGAGCACGTCCACGACGATGCCACGGCGGATGAATCCAGCGTCGATGAGGCCCGCGCCAAGGTCGAAGGCGGCCGCCTACACATCCTGGAGGTCCAGCGCCTTATCCGCACCATGCCCAAGGTGGTTATCGCCGTGGTCAATGGGTGGGCCGCCGGCGGCGGGCACTCGCTGCACGTGGTCTGCGATATGACCGTGGCCTCCCGCCAGGAGGCGCGCTTTAAGCAGACGGACGCGGACGTTGGATCCTTCGATGCGGGCTATGGCTCGGCCTACCTAGCCAAGATGGTGGGCCAGAAATTCGCCCGCGAGATCTTCTTTTTGGGCCGCACTTACGATGCCCAGCGCATGTATGAGATGGGCGCGGTCAATGAGGTCGCGGACCACGGCGAGCTCGAGGATGCCGCCATCCGCATGGGCCAGGAAATCAATATGAAGTCCCCCACCGCCCAGCGCATGCTGAAATTCGCGTTCAACCTCACCGATGATGGCCTGATGGGCCAGCAGGTCTTCGCCGGAGAGGCCACCCGCTTGGCCTATATGACCGATGAGGCCGTCGAGGGCAAGCAGTCCTTCCTGGACAAGCGCGAGCCCAACTGGGACGAGTTCCCGTACTACTATTAAGGAGTGCCCCGCACCGTGCTCATCGCATTTTGTATCCTGCTCGCGGTCCTCGCCGTCGCGGGCGTGCTCGGCTCCCGCGTGTGGATGCTGCGCCGCATTAAGGAGGCCGAGGCCAATAACGAACGTCCCTTTGATCAGGAGGACACCTACCGCTGATCCCTGTATCGACTCACCCCGGCCGCAACCGGGGTTTGTCCCGCCGTGGCCTTAAGATCTAGTGCCGTGACTATCCTCGCCCCCTTGCCCGTCGATCCGCATGACCCCGCGGCCATCCTGCCGGACCTCGAATCCGCCATTGTCGGCAGGTCCTGCTTTTTGCCGCTGCCGCTTGCCGATGCCACCCGCGCCACCCTCCTGCGCAATTCCCAGCGCGCCGGCGAGCCCATCGCAGAGGACATCGCGCTCGTGGTCTCCACTTCAGGGTCCACCGGCACCCCAAAGGGCGCGCAATTAACGCCAGCCAACCTGGTGGCCAGCGCCGATGCCACCCACCAGGTCCTCGGTGGCCCTGGGCAATGGCTCTTGGCGATGCCCGCCCACCACATCGCCGGCATCCAGGTCCTCGTCCGTTCCCTGGTGGCCGGGGTGGATCCGCTCTGCCTCGATCTCAGCGAAGGCTTTGATATCTCAGCCTTCGCCCGCGCCGCCGCGGAGCTCTCCCGCACCGGCGACCGCACCTACACCGCGCTCACCCCGCTGCAGCTGGCCAAAGCCATGGATGTGCCGGAGGGCATCGATGCGCTCCAGAGTTTCGATGCCATCTTGGTGGGCGGTGCCGCCATCCACCCGCGCCTGCACGCCGCGGCCGCGGATCAGGGCATCACTATCACCACCACCTACGGTTCCTCCGAGACCGCCGGCGGCTGCGTCTACGATGGCCGCCCACTGCCCGGTACGACGGCCCGCGTCCAGGACGGCCGCATCTTACTCGGCGGGCCCACCATCGCGCAGGGCTACCGCAATGCCCCAAGCCACGAGGCGTTTCCCGGAAACGGGTGGTTCGCCACTTCCGATGCCGGCGTCATCGAAGATGGCATCCTCACCGTCACCGGGCGCCTCGATAATGTCATCGACTCCGGCGGGTTGAAGCTGCACCCAGAGGTCTTGGAACGCGAAATCCTCCGGGTGCCCGGTGTTGCCGAGGCGTGCGTCGTCGGTATCCCGCACCCGCGGCTGGGCCAAGCCATCGTGGCCGCCTATACCGGTAATGCCGAGCTTGGCGATATCTTCGAGGCCCTCGAAGACGCCGAACTTCCCCGTTGGCAGCTGCCTAAAGATTTAAAGCACCTTGCGGAATTTCCCACCACCGGCCCCGGCAAGGTAGACCGCCAGGCCGTCGCCGCAGTCTTTAACGCCTAGCCCCCACCGCAGGCCCCAGCTTCCTGATTGCTTTACGCCCACTACGCAGTGGCACAATGGTGGCTATGACTTCATCAGCCGGTAATTATTCCGCGACCGCCAAGGATTGGATCAATGGTGCTCGCCCACATACGTGGGCCAACGCCTTCGCACCCGTTATCGCAGGTACGGGCGCGGCCTTCGGTATTAGCGGCGGGCATATCGGCCGCGCGGTGTTCGCGTTCATCGTGGCGTGGGCGCTTATTATCGGCGTGAACTATGCCAACGACTATTCCGATGGCATCCGCGGTACCGATGATGACCGCACCGGCCCGCAGCGGCTGACCGGCAGCGGGCTTGCGCAGCCGCGCCACGTGAAATACGCCGCCTTTGGCTGCTTCGCCGTCGCCGGCCTGGCCGGAATCATCCTATCCCTGGCCGCTGGTGCCTGGTGGCTCATCCTCATCGGCGCGCTGTGCATCGCCGGTGCGTGGTTTTATACCGGCGGTAAGAACCCCTACGGCTACCGCGGTTTGGGCGAGGTCGCCGTCTTTGTCTTCTTCGGACTCGTCGCCGTGCTCGGCACCGAATTTACCCAAGCCGGCCGCATTTCCTGGACGGGCCTAGCCCTGGCCATCGGCATCGGCGCCATGAGCTCCGGGGTGAACCTGGTCAATAATATCCGCGATATTCCCTCCGATGCCGAGGCCGGCAAGATCACCCTCGCGGTACGGCTGGGCAATAAGAACGCCCGCCTGCTTTTTACGGGCCTACTGCTCTTGCCCTTCGTACTTACCATCGCGGTTGCCTTCGGCAGCTGGCTCGCGCTGGCTGGCCTGGTCTACTTCCCGTTTGCACTCCGCGCGGTGCGCACGGTCAATCGCGGCGCCACCGGACATCAGCTCATCCCCGTGCTGGGGCTGACCGGGCGCGCCATGCTCATCTGGGCAGTGATCGAGGCCATCGCCGTCGCCCTCATCTAGTCCAGGGCTAGGCTTTGCGCGCCTAGGCCTCCGCGCGGCCTTCCAATTCGGCCTGTACCCAGCGCTTGTGCGCCTTGCGTTGCGCGGAGTACTCCGCCAGCGTCTGCGTGGCCTCGATGCGCCAGTTTTTAAATATCAGCATCGATAGCGGCAGGGCCACAAAGAGCGCTAGGAGCGCTGCCACGAGTACGGGAATGGGGAAACCAATCCCTACCGCCAGCAGCTCGATGACCGCGGTGAGCGCGAGAAAAAGCACCACGCGCGCGAGCCCGTATTTCCATAGCGCCTTGCGCGAACGACGGCGCAGTTCGGGGTCTGGTTTCGGTGGCTCAGGGTTGTGCGTCATGGGGGTCGATTGTACGCCGTACAGGTAGAATAATCCGCATGGGTCGACTAATCCTCCTACTGCTTTTTGTCCTCGCCGCTTACCTGGTGTGGAAGGCCTTTGGGCCATCGTCCTGGAAGTCCCGCCAGGTTGAAGAACAACCGCGTTCCATCAAGGGCCCCGATGATGACGAGGAATTCCTGTGGAACCTGGAAAAGGAGCGCTTCAAGCAGCGCCGCAAGCAGGAGGCCGAGGAAGAAAAACGCCGCCAGCGCCGCACTCGCGACGCCGACGGCAACAATGGTTCAAAGGGCCCGAACGACAACCAGGATTAATCCTTTGGCACGAACCGCATCTCAAGTCCCAGCGCTTCTGCCACGGCGGTAACCTTCTCCCACCGCACGCCTGCCCCACCGTGCTCGATGGTGTGGAGGGTGGAGCGGGAGACCTGGGCGGCATCGGCAAGCTGCTGCTGGACGATGCCCAACTCACGCCTCCGCTGCGCAATCTGCGCGCCCAAGCCCAAGATGAGCTCGTTATCGCCGGCCGGCTTTCCCTGTTTATTGCGCGGGCTATGGTTGGTGGCCATTTAGTTCAGCCCCGCATAGGAGTGCAGGCCGGAGACCACCATATTGATGAAGAAGAGGTTGAATACCATCGCCGCCATGGCCAAAACGTTGATCCACGGCGCCGCCTTGCGGAAGGCCGGGGTCGCGCGCGCGTGCAGGTAGGCCGCATAGAGAATCCAGGTGGCAAAGGACATGGTTTCCTTCGGGTCCCAGCCCCAGAAGCGACCCCACGCGGATTCGGCCCAGATGGCGCCCAAGATGATGCCGAGGCCCAAGGTGGGCAGGGTGATAACGGCCAAGCGGTACGCCAAACGGTCAATCTTGGCCGCAGATGGCAGCGGATAAGCCAGAGCACCAAAGATGCCGCGCTCCGCGTTCTTTGGCTGCCACTGGCGCAACAGGGTCAATAGCGAGATGATGCCGGAAATGATGCCGATGGACGCGCCCAAGGACACCACCGTGACGTGGATGGGCAGCCAGTGCGATTGCAGGGCCGGCACCACCGGTGCAGACTCCGCATAGAGCTTGGTGGAGCCGTAAAACATCAGCGCCAGTACCGGGGTAAGGATCCACGGCCAGACCGTGCGCCATTCCTTGCGCTGCATGGCGATATTGCCCACCAGCAGCACGCCAAAGCTCACCATCAACACGTACTCGTAGAGGTTGCCAAATGGGAAACGGCCCGTCGCCAGACCGCGTAGCACGATGGCAGCGGCATGCAGGGCAATGCCAACCCACATCAGCGAGCTGGTCATGCCGCCGAGCTTATCCAGCTTGCGTTCCTTTTCCGCGACTTTTTCCTCGCTCATAGTTGCTGCCGCGGAGGCTGCCTCAGCTTCGTAATCGGTGCTGGCATCCGTTGCGCCCGTGCCGGTTGCAGCGTCAGAGCCGGTAGCGGTGCCAGCCTCGGCCCCTGCGCCGACCAATACCTTGGACGCCTCCGAGCGGCCCACGCGGCGCGCCTCGATGAGGCTGCGTATGCGGCCGTAGTACAACAGCGACATCAATAGCGCGACGCAGTACACCACGAATGCGGTCTGCACCGCGAGATCCGAGAAGTTCGACAGATTCTGATCAATCTGCAAGGGAGTCCACCTAGCCTTCACACGTGCGGGATAATGCTGATTACCTTACTCATGCACACAGCGGGATCCAACTATAGTTGGATCAATCATCAGTATAGAGTTTGTCTTCTTCCACCTCATCTGGATCCGGAAGCTCCAAGAGCGCGCGGTGCAGCTCGTGGAATTCCTCAGACCAGCCGGCGCGGTCGGTGCGGGCGAGACCACCCATCTCGAGGGTGGTGCCGCCGGCAGACTCCGGCTGCAGGCGAATATAGACGCGGCGGCGCTTAATCATCAGCGAGGCCACGAGGGATACCAACATGACCAGCGCGGATGCCAGCACCCAATTCTGGAATGGGTCATAGGAGACCTGGTAATTGGCAAATTCATTGGCACCGTCAAAGGTGATCTTGGTGCCATCATCAAGCGTGACGTCATCGCCTTGGCTCAGGTTCACGCGGTCGATCTTCTGCAGCTGCCCCGAGTGCACGAGGTTTGAATCCAGCGAGAAGAGCGACTGCGGCGTACCGGTATCGAGGCCGGCATCACCGCGGTAGATATCGACCGCCAACGCCGGATCATTCAGGCCCGGGTGGGAGGACTGCAAAAGCTTGCCGTTCTCACCGCTCCACTCGGCCGTCGGGGCGAAAAGCCCCTGGATGGCCAGCTGGTTTTGGCGGCGCTCGAAAAGGTCCGGGTACATGCCTGCCGGCGGGTCAAAGCGCAGCACGCCCGAAGATAGGAAGAAGGTCGTGTCAGTGGGCTGGAATTGGATGGTCTGCGTGCGCTTTTCACCATCCGGCCACTCCACCGTCACCGTCGGTGCATAGCCGTGGCCCTGCAGGTAGACGCGGTTTTGCGCCAAGCGCAGCGGGTGGTTGACCTTGAGCTCATAGTCCTTCCATTCGGAAGAGTCCTTATAAATATCGTCACCCTCCGCGTAGGAGACGTTGGAGGTAAACATCTCCGCCTGGCCATTGGGCAGGTACTTCGCGGTGAAGTCGTGCGCGGTCATGCAGAAGGGGTGGAGCCCAGTGCCATCGAAAAGCGGCCCTGCCCGGAAGGAGTCAAAGTTCGAGGTGGAGGTATTACAAAACTCCGTGGACTGCTCCAGCGAGGTATTGCCGCCCTGCGAGCCGGACTCCGTCACCACGATGACCTGGCCCTCGTAGTTGACCAGGCGGCCGGCGGCCACGGTGACCAGGATCGCTACCAGCGCGACGTGGAAAATGAGGTTGGCCAGCTCGCGGCCGTAGCCGCGCTCGGCGGAAAAGGCGTGCACCCCGGCGCGATCCTTATCCGGGCTGTATTCGGCCACGCGCCATTTTTTCAGGCGCTTGTGGATCTCCGCGCTGAGTTCTTCCTCGCTCTTTTCCGAATGCCCCTCGGCGCTCAGCGGCAGGCGGTGCAGGTACTTCGGCGCGCGCGTGGGCTGCGTGCGCCACGCCTTGTAGTGATCGATGGAGCGCGGAATGATGCAGCCAATGAGCGAGACCGCCAAAAGCAGGAAGATGGCTTGGAACCAGATGGAGGAAAAGACATCAAAAAGCTGCAGCTTATCGTAGATTTCCACTACGGTGCCATTGGATTCGATGAACTCCTGCACGTTCTGCTCGTTCAGGTCGCGCTGCGGCAAGAGGGAGCCGGGGATGGCGGCGAGCGCCAGCAGGAAAAGCAGGGCCAGCGCGGTGCGCATGCTGGTAAGCCAGCGCCAGGCTTTGCGGATATATTTCACGTTTCTCCTAAATGAGGGTTGCGCCGTAGTCCACGGTCCATTTCTGGATATAGGAAATAAACTCGCCCCACAGGCCGGTAACCAGAGCAAGGCCCACGAGGATCATCGCCACGCCGCCAATGATCTGAATGGTGCGCGAATGCTTGCGGGCCCACGAAATGGTGCGCATCGCCCGCGCGGACCCCAGCGCCACCAGCAGGAACGGCAGTCCAAGGCCCAGGCAATACCCCACGATGAGCAGGGCGCCGCGGGCGGCGGTCATGCCTTCGGTGCCGGCGGAAATGGACACAATCGCTGCCAGCGTGGGGCCCAGGCACGGCGTCCACCCCAGCGCGAAAACACCGCCCAAAAGCGGCGCGCCCAGCCACGTAGTCCAGCGCTTTGGCGCCAGGCGGGTGTCTTTCTGCAGCGCTGGAATAGCCCCCAGGAAGACCACGCCCATCAAGATGGTGACGCCACCGCCCACGCGCATCAGCGTATCGGCGTTGAGCGTGAGCGCGGAAATCGCGCCAAAGACCGAGACCGTCGCCAGTACAAAGACCACGGTAAAGCCCAAGATGAACAGCGCTGCCGCCAGCACGACGGCCCATTGCCTGCGCTTGCCGACGCCCACCCCCAGCTTCTCGTCATAGCTCACCTCACCGCCAACCACGCTAGCGAGGTAAGAGATATAGCCGGGCACCAGCGGGATGACGCAAGGGCTGGCAAAGCTGACGAGACCCGCCAGAGCCGCGGCGAGGATGCCGAGGATCAACGGGCCGGAGGTGGCAGCTTCGGCAAACTGGCCGCCGATATTTGCTGCGTATTCCATTTATTCCTTTTCTAATTCATCCACAACATCCATCACGTCATCGGTGGTGATGGACCGCAAGAAAACGGTAGCCGGGCGGTGTTGTTTATCCAAGACGATCGTGGTCGGCACCACGGACGTAGGTACGCCGCCGAGCGCGGCGGCCGTCTTAAACGGCGGGTCATAGATGGAGGGGTAGTCCAGGCCGTTATCGTCCAAGAAGTCATTGGATACCTGCGGGTTATAGTCGCGCACGTTGATGCCTAAGACCGTGCCCAAGTCGCGTTTTTGCAGCTCGGCGTGCACCGCCTGCAGATCATCGGCCTCAGCGCGGCACGGCGCGCACCACTGACCCCAGGAATTCAAGACCACGACTTCGCCCTCGTAGTCATCCAAGGAAATGGTCTTATCCGTATCGCGGACATCGGCGCCGCTGAAGCTGCGCAGCGGTTTCCTATCGGCTTCCTCGTAGTGGATTTCCCGCTCCCCGCCCGGGGAGATGAACTCGAACTCGCCGCCGGTGGCCACCGCGTTTTGGGCGTTTTCGGCGTCCTGTGTGCAGGCAGAAAGGGTCAAGGCGGTTGCAGAAAGCGCGGCTGCCACAACGCGCGTTGCCGCACGGGTGCGTGTGCGTGCCATTAAATCTCCTGCGCCGGCGCGGAGTAGAAGATATCGGTGACCTGGTTATCCTCAAAGAGCAGCGAGGTTACCGAGGCCAGCGCGCACTCGCGATTCCACGGCGCATGCGGCAGGCGCTGGCCCAGCACCGTGCGCTGCACCATCACGATGGGCAGCTGGTGGCTCACCAGCACGGCCTCGTGGCCTTCTGCCGCGGTATGCGCGCGGTCGACCGCACCGAGCATGCGCTCGGCGATGCCCTCATACGCCTCACCCCACGACGGCTCCAGCGGGTTAGTCAGCTTGGGCCAGTGCCGCGGGTTCCACAGCGCCGATCGCAGGCCCTTGGTGCGCAAGCCCTCGAATTGGTTGCCGGACTCAATGAGCGTCTTATCGACGTCCACATTTAACCCCGTCACCTGCGCAATCGGCCGCGCCGTTTCCTGCGCGCGCTGCAGCGGCGAGGCCGCCAAATAGGTCACATCATGATCGCGGAAGCTTTCCGCCGTCCGCGCGGCCATGGAATGCCCGCGCGAGGATAGGTGATAGCCCGGAATGCGCCCGTACAGGATCTTTCCTGGGTTGTGTACCTCGCCATGGCGCACGAGGTGAACGATGGTGCGTGTCATGTCTCTCCTTGTTGAGCAGGCCTAATTGTGCAGGCCTAGTTGCGCAGGCCTTATTGTGCGGGACGCGCTGCGGCCGCGGCCTTCGCGGCGGGCTTGAGGGCGGCATCGATGCGCTCAAAGTCGGCATCGCCAAGAGCATCAGAGACGAACCAAGTCTCGAACGCGCTCGGTGCCACGTAGATGCCGTTTTCAAGCAGCGCGTGGAAGAACGGGGCAAAGCGGAAGTTCTCCGCGGACTGCATATCCGCGAAGTTGCGGCCTTCGCCCTCTGCGAAGCGAATGGAGAACATGGATGCCGCGCGCTGAATGTGGTGCGCCACGCCCTCAGCCTCCAGCGCGGAAGAAATCATCGCGCCGAGCTGGTCGGCCTTTTCTTGCAGGCGGGGGTAAAGGGATTCATCGGCAAGCTGCAGCGACTTCAATCCCGAAGCCATCGCCACCGGGTTACCGGACAAGGTGCCCGCCTGGTAAACCGGACCATCCGGTGCCAGGTAGTCCATGACCTCGGCGCGACCACCAAAGGCCGCAGCCGGCAAGCCACCAGAGACCACCTTGCCAAAGGTCACTAAGTCCGCCGCCACGCCATCGACGCCGTACCAACCCTTATACGAAGTGCGGAAGCCGGTCATGACCTCGTCGAGGATGAGCAGGGCGCCATCGGCATGCGCGATCTCCTTCAGCGCCGCGTTGAAGCCCTCATTCGGGGCCACGGTGCCCATATTGCCGGCAGAGGCCTCCGCAATGATGCAGGCAATCTGGCCCTCGTTCTCCGCAAAAGCCTCGCGCACCGCATCCAGATCGTTATAAGGAACGACGATGGTATCCTTCGCCGTCGCCCCCGTAACACCCGGCGAATCCGGCAGGCCGAACGTCGCCACGCCCGAGCCCGCCGATGCCAACAGCGCATCCACGTGCCCGTGGTAGCACCCCTCAAACTTCAGCACCTTCGCGCGGCCCGTATAGCCGCGGGCCAAACGCACCGCCGACATGGTCGCCTCCGTGCCGGAGTTAACCATGCGCACCTTATCGGCCGCAGTGCGCTTGACGATTTCCTCCGCCAGCAGCGCCTCCCCCTCCGTCGGCGTGCCAAAGCTCAGCCCGCCGGTGGCAGCCCGCTGCACGACCTCCACGATTTCCGGGTGCGCATTGCCGTGGATCATCGGGCCATACGAGCTCACGAGGTCGACGTACTCATTGCCATCGACATCCCACAGGCGTGATCCCTCGCCCCGCTCAATCACGCGGGCCTGGCCGCCCACGGAGCCGAAAGCGCGCACCGGCGAGTTCACCCCGCCCGGGATCACTTTGGAGGAACGCTCGAACCACTGTTGCGACTGGGAAGTATTAGGCATGTCTGTCATTCTAGCGACTCGCGCGACATACAAAAGTTTGACTGTGCATGTCGGCGTAATTCACAGCAACCCACTAAGCTTCCCCGCGGTTCCGTGACACGTCATAGAAACAGCATTCCCACTGAGATGGCACACTGGGGAGGTATGAAGATTGCATTTTTAGGAACCGGACGCATGGGCACCGAGCTTGCCCGCCACCTACTATCCGAGCACGAGGTGACGGTGTGGAACCGCACCGCTGAGCGCGCGCAACCGCTCGTGGACGAGGGCGCGGCGCGCGCCGATACCCCTGCCGCGGCCATCGAGGGCGCCGAGGTCATCATCACCTCCCTCTTCGGCCCCGACCAGATCCGCGAGGTGATCATCGAGCCGCAGCTTATCCCCGAGGGCATTACCTGGATCGACACCACCACCGTCTCGCCTGACGATGCCCGCGAGTTCGCCGCCGCCGTCGGCTCCTACGTCCACTCCCCCGTCGTGGGCTCGCTGGGGCCGGCGCGCGAGGGCAACCTGGGCGTTTATGTCGGCACGCCCGACGATGACCGCCGCGAGGTCGCCCTCGGCCTTGCCGAGGCCTGGGCCGGCGAAGAGAAGCTGATTGGGGTGGAAACGGCGGCGACGGCGGCCATCGGCAAGCTGCTGGCCAACCTTGCCCTAGCCGTGACCGCCGAAGGCCTGCTCGAAGCCCTGCAGCTCGGCGAATCCGAGGGGCTCGATTCCGAGGTCATCCTGCAGATGCTCGACATCACCGGCCTGTCGTTCATGTCGAATATGAAAGGCCCATTCATCACCGGCGAACGCAATACCGACCCCGGCGATTTCACCGTCGACGCCCTGGCCAAGGACGCCAAGCTCATGGAGAGCACCTCCGATAAGCCCCTGCCCGCCGTATCCGCTGCCATCGAGCGCTTCGCCGAGATGCAGGACATGGGCCACGGGAATCAGGACTTCTCGTCCATCTTCGTTTTCCGCAATAAGGGCTAGTTATTCACATGTCGCGTCAACGAACCGCGGCCTTTTAGCGCTTTTCGGGCGAGTTATCCACAGGCTGCGCTCGCGCGCCGCGCTTTAGTTGCGCTATCACCTTAGGCTGCGTGGCATGACAGCACTTCAGGCATACCTCGCGGCCCTGGCGCCCGGCATCGACATCGTCGCCGGGTGCACAGGCATGTCCGCCCGCGAGCTGCGCGCGGCCGGTGCGCCGAATCGGACGGCGCGCACGCTGCTCACGCTTGCCGATGCCTTCTTCTCCCCCACCTCCTTTTCCCGGCAACAACGCCGCGCCGTGGCCGCCGCCCGCGAACGCGCCCACGCGCTGCCAACGCTGGAGGTTATCGAGCGCTACGCCACGCGCGCCAAGACCAAGCGCCAGGCGTGGCAGCTGCGGGTGGAGCTCTGCCGCACCGCTGCGGATACCGATGAGATGGAAAAGCTCGCGCGCAAGAAGCTGCGTGAAATCAATCCACCCACCCCACCGCGCCCCGGCGTGCGCATTCGCCGCCGCAAGGACGCGCCGTGGACGCTCGCGATTACCGGGCCATCCTCCCTCATCGCGGACTTAGAGTCCAACCTGGACGAGGATGCGCCTTTAGATTCCGTCGCGGGGCTTTTCTCCGGCGCCGCCGCCCCGCGGCCGACGGTGACGACCAATGCGATCATCACGCTCGACGAGCTCGACCGCATCATCGACGGTGACGGCGAAGAAATCACCATCCAACTCACCAATGGTGCGCGGCTTACCGGCGCCGAATTGGTCGCGCGCACGCTTTCCGAGCGTGGCCTTATCACCCTCGTGCATCCCTTCGAGGGGGCGGTGAACCTCTACCGCACCGAGCGCATGGCCAACGAGAAGCAGCGGCTCATGGCCGCCGCCGAAAATCCTGTCTGCCCGTGGCCGCGGTGCAATTATCCCGCGGATAAGTGCCAAATCCACCACCTAGAAGCCTGGCAGCACGGCGGCGATACCAATATGGCCAACCTTGCGGCCTGCTGCCCGTACCACAACGGCGTCAACGACGATGACCCGAATGCCCCACCGCGCCGCGGTCACCTCGCCCGCAGACGCGGGCGGGTGGTGTGGCAACCGCCCTGGGCCGACACCGTGCCCGATGCCGTGCCCGGCCCCAGCGCCGAATCCTAGCGCCCAGGCCCCAACCGGCATTCCCGGCCGAGGGGTCAGGCCCTCGCACATGCCAATTATCTGCGCGCATGTCAGGTTTCCGCACGCGCGTGCATTGGCCACAAGCGCCTGGTCAGGCAGCAGTAACCCTGCTGCCTGTTTAGGCATGCCCAAATCCGCCTCGCTGCTTATTCCGAACCGCATCACGGTTCAGCCGCGCCATCGCCGGTGATGCTTAACTACCGCCAGCACCAACCACCAACTTCGCTAGCTGCAACCGGCGCTGGCTCCCAGTGGAGTCAACTACAGCCGGGGTTAGTTTCAACCACCACGGACTGCAAGTGGTGCCAATGGCAAGCAAACGTTAATTGCAGCCGCGCGAGCTAGCTGCTAGCGATGCGGGCGGCGGCAGCGCGTGCATCCGCGATGACCGCAGGCACGCCCACGCCGCCGGCCCAGGCACCGGTGACGTCGACGCCTGGGGATTGAGACAAGGCATCGCGCACGGCCGCCACAGTGTCGAGGTGGGTGGCATCAAAGCGCGGCAGGCCGCCGAACCAACGCTGGGTGAAGATTTCGGCGACGCCAGCAGCGCGGCCGTCGAAGCCGGTCAGGTGCTGCAGGTCATCGAGGGCGTAGTCCACGAGGTCGTCTTCTTCGGCGCGGACGATGGCGTCGTCGCCGAACCGGCCGAACGAGGCACGCACCAGCGCCCCGCCGCGCTCTGCCAGGTGCGGCCATTTGCGCGATGACAGCGTGAATGCCTTTGCGTGCACGTCATCTTGGTCGGTGGCGACGAGGATGCCGGAGTTTTGTGGCAACGCGGTACCGGAGGGATCGGTGTCGGAGTCGAATTTGAGGCCCACGACTGCCGATGCCGCCAGCTTCACCCCCTTCAACCGCGTTGCCGCATCCGGAGCCACCTTGGGCAGCAGGCGCGCGGCGGTCGGTGCCGGGGTAGCTACCAGCACGCGGTCGAAGGGCGCAGTATCGCCCGGCGCGCCGGCCAGGCGGAACTTATCGCCCTCGCGCGTGATGCCAGAAATGAACGTGTCAACGAAAATCTTGGCGCGGGATTTTTCGGCCAGGGTCTCATAGAGTTCGGCGTAGCCGCCGCGGAAGGTCTGGAAAACAGGCCCGCCGGCGCTGGGGTTCTCTGCACGGGATTCCTTGAGGGAGCGCACGGCCGCAGAGAGGGTGACGGGGCCGGAGGCGGCGAGGGTATCGAGGGCATCGGCAAGCGTGGGGATGGTGGCGCGCAGGCCCAGGTCATCGGCGGTGCATGAGTACACCCCGCCCAGCAGCGAGGAAACAACGCGGTCCACCAGGTCGCCGCCGTATTGTTGACGCACCAACTCACCGACCGAGACGTCGCCGCCCACGGTCCACGCGAAGGGCTGCTCGTTATCGATGCGCCGCACCGTGTCCTCCGAAACTAGGTGTGCGACCGGCTCGGAATGCGACGGAATGCCCATCACCCCGCCCTGCGGCAGGGCCTTGAGCTCCCCGCTGTAGACCAGCGAGCGCAAACCTGACGGGTCAACTAAACTGCCGCCCAAGCCGAGGGCGTGGAAGAAGTCCACGGCATCGCGCCGACGGGCGAGGAATGCCTCGGCACCCATGTCGGTGGGGCCGTCATTAAACGGCACGGAATACAGCTTCCCACCGATGCGCCCGGCGGCCTCGAAAACCTCGACGTCGTGATCGCGCAGTTCGTAGGCGGCGGTAAGGCCGGCGAGGCCGGCACCGATGATGGCAATACGCATTTAGCCCTCCTCGTGAATGATGGATACGGCGCGGGTGATGGCCTCCGCGTCGGTAGTGGGCAGCACCCCGTGCCCAAGGTTCCAAATGTGGGTGTCGATATCGCCGCGCTGCTGGGCGCGCTCGACCTCGCCGCGGATGGTGCGCACGGCTTGGCGCACGGCATCGTCGCCGGCGAAAAGCAGCGCTGGGTCGAGGTTGCCCTGCAGCACGCGGGAGCTAACGCGCTGGGCGGCGGCGTCCATGGCCACGCGGTAGTCCACGCCCATGACCTCGGAGCCGGCTTCGGACATCGCCGGCAGCAGCTCGCCGGTGCCCACGCCGAAGTGGATGCGCGGAATATCGACGCTGGCCAGGATTTCCTGCGAATATGGCAGCACGAACTCGCGGTAGTCGCGCTCGTTGAGGTAGCCGGCCCAGGAATCGAAAAGCTGCATGGCGTCAATGCCGGCATCGACCTGCACCCGCAGGAAGTTAATGATGGTGGGCACGAGCCGGCGCATGAGCATGTGCCACGTTTCGGGCTCGGCGTGCATGAGCGCCTTGGTGCGCTCGTGGTTCTTGGATGGCCCGCCCTCGATAAGGTAGCTGGCCAGGGTAAATGGCGCGCCGACGAATCCGATGAGCGCTTGGGTCTCGGTCAACTCGCCGAGGATTCCCGCAATGCCTTGGGCAACTTCGGGCACGTCGGTATCAAGAATAGGCAGCTTGCCGATGTCCCCCTTCTCCCTCACCGCCTTCTCCATCACCGGCCCGCGGCCGGGCACGATGTCGACGTTGACGCCGGCTGCCTTGAGCGGGACCACGATATCGGAAAAGAGGATGGCCGCGTCCACGTCATGGCGGCGCACCGGCTGGAGGGTGATTTCTGCGAGGAGTTCCGGCATGAAGCAAGAGTCCAGCATGCCGATGCCCTCGCGGGCGGCGCGGTACTCCGGCAGTGAGCGACCAGCTTGACGCATCAACCATACTGGCGGACGGGAGGGGGTGCGGCCGAGCGCGGCATCGATAATGGGGGCGCGGTTAAGTCGAGACATACTCCTCATTATGAATCAAAAGTTGGAGCAGGGGCTAATTAGCCGCGCCGCGGGTCTTGCGTTCCCTGTGCGCAAGCCAGGCGTCAGTCGCTCCCGTGGAGGCTGCGGTGGGCAATGAACCGGTTGGACTGGGGCCGGAAGAGCAGGACCACCGCGATAAGCAGCGTCACGGCGATCAGTAGCAGGCCGAGACCACCGATACCAAGCGCCAAAGCTGCGATATTGAAAAAGAGGGCAATCGCAATGACGACTGAAATAATGCGGCGCGCCCACTTCGATCCATTGGCGAGTTGCGCGGAAAAGAGCGCCAGAATGATTGCGCCGATGATATTAAATACCGAGACGAATAAGCGGTTCGACCGCACGTACTCGGCGATGCCCGAATCCGAGGGCTCCATCTGCTCGCCGCCCCCGCCGAAGATACCGACCATGCCGCTAACCAGCATGATGACGGCTGCAACAACGAGCACCCAATACGCCCACTGGAGAGGGCGCGGCCACACGGACAGGTCTTGTTCCTGGGTGATGTTTTGTACGGGGCGGTTATAGTCGCGGGGGCCTGGGCGTTGATTCTTATCCGCAGCATCGTCACTTTGACCGTCATCGCGCCGGCCGTGGCCGGGGAACATACTGGTCATCGGTTGTCCTTGTGGTCATCGCCAAGCGATTGCTGGGAGGAAGTTTCCTTACCCCGATCCTTGGCACCCTTCTCCTTGGCTTCCTGCTTTTCGCGCTTCTCACGCTCTTTATCCCGGCGCGCCTGCTCGAGTTCCTTTTCCAGCTCGCGCATTTGCGCGAGTTCGCCAGTGTAGTCGAGGGTGTCGGGCTTAATGGAAAAAATGAGCCCCAATACGGCGGCGACGCCGACCAAGATTTGTACCATGCCGTCAGCGGCAAAGAGCCAGTCGGGGACGTCAGCACCCGTGGGCGTGACCATGAAAGTCAGCAGGATGCGGAAACCGAAGTAAATGGAAAAGGCGAACCAGATGCGGCGCGAAGTGCCCGCGCGTTTTGATGGCCCCGCCAGCGACTTCAGCAAAAAGAGCAGCAGCACCAGCACGCCGATGGCAATGGCAGCCGATAGCGCCACCGACCCATAGGCGGCCATTTCAATTAAGGAGTCCGAAACTTCTTCGCCGTCTTCGCCACCCGAGGTGCTTTCGACCATCTGCTTGGCCTGTGCCATGAGCACATCGTGGTTGAGCAGGGTCAGCACCACGTTGAGGATCTGGTGGACGGTCTCCCCGGCGACGACGCCCAGCCAAAGCCACAGCATGTAGACCACGGTCTCGGGGCGCTTGGAACCGCCCTGCGAGCCCTTGCCGCGCTGGTCACGCGGGTCACCGGGCTGCGGCGACCGAGGCTGCAGCTTAGGCCGCGATTCTCGTTGAGGCTCTCGCTGCTTATCGCGCTGTGGCCCAGGATTGCCGGCCTGTGGCGACTCGGGCTGCGGCGACTCAGGGCGCGGCGACGGACGAGGAGAAGGCTGTGTCACAAGAATCCTTTACTTGAGCAGGCGTGCGGCTTCGGTGGCGAAGTACGTCAGGATCTGGTCGGCACCGGCGCGCTTGAAGGCGGTGAGCGATTCGAGCATGATGGCCTCGCCATCGACCCAGCCGTTGGCGGCACCGGCCTTGATCATCGCGTACTCGCCGGAGACCTGGTACACGGCGACGGGTACCGAAGAGGTCTCCGCGATTGCGGACAAGACATCCAAATACGGCAGGCCCGGCTTGACCATGACGAAGTCGGCACCTTCCTCGATATCGAGCTCGGCCTCCAAAAGGGATTCGCGGAAGTTGCGCGGGTCCTGCTGGTAGGTGCGGCGGTCGCCCTCGAGGGAGGAGCCGACGGCTTCGCGGAAGGGGCCGAAGAAGGCGGAGGCGTACTTCGCGGAGTAGGCCATGATGGATACGTCATCGCGCCCGGCTTCATCGAGATCAGCGCGGATGGCGGCAACCTGGCCGTCCATCATGCCCGACGGCGAAATGATCTGCGCGCCGGCTTCAGCCTGGGAGCGGGCCATTTTTTGGTAGAGCTGAACGGATTCATCGTTAAGCACGCGGCCCTGGTCATCGAGGACGCCGCAGTGTCCGTGCGAGGTGAACTCGTCGAGGCAGGTATCGGCCATGATGATGAGGTCATCGCCAAATTCCTCCCGCAGGGCGGCAATGCCGCGGTTCAAAATGCCGTCGGGGTTCCAGGCCACGGAGCCGGTGGCGTCCTTGTCCTTTTCCAGCGGAACGCCGAAGAGGTCCACGCAGGTAACGCCGGCCTCGAGGGCTTCTTCGGTCGCGCGGCGCAGCGAGTCAAAGGTGTGCTGGTACACGCCGGGCATGGAGGAAATCTCATTCGGCTCATCGAGGCCGTCTGCGATAAACATCGGCAGAATCAGATCCGATGGGTGCAGCGTGGTTTCGGCCACGAGGTTGCGCATCTGCGGCGTGGAGCGCAGGCGGCGGGGGCGGCGGGCAGGAAATGAGCTCATTGGGTACTCCTTAGAGCGAGACTAAAAACTTACGCCTTCTCGACCTTAGTAGTCTTCTTGCGCGCGCGACGCTTCTTGCGGGGCGCGGGCAGGTTACCGGCGGCGCGGAGGGCGGCGACGTGGCTAGCGAGGGCATCGACAAGCGCGGGCACGTCCGCAACATCTGGCACGACATCGACGCGCAGGCCCAGCTCTTCTGCTGCTGCGCTTGCCGATGGCCCGATGCACGCGATGATCGTCCGCTGGTGCGGCTTGCCGGCGATGCCCACCAGGTTGCGCACGGTGGAACCGGATGTAAAGGCCACGGCGTCGAAGCCACCAGTCTTGATCATGTCGCGGATTTCTGCCGAGGGCGGGGCGGCGCGCACGGTGCGGTAAGCCACGACGTCGTCGACGTCCCACTGGAGGGCCTGGAGGCCATCGACAAGCGTGTCGGCGGCGATATCGGTGCGCGGCAGGAGGACGCGGCTAACGGCGTCGATGTCTTCGACGTAATTGGGAAAGACCTCGAGCAGGCCCTCGGCGTTTTGCTTCTTCTTGTGCGGCAAAAGCTCCGGCACCATGCCCTTGGCGCGGATGGCATCGGCGGTCTTGGTGCCCACGGCGGCAAGGTGCACGCCGGCGAAATCGCGGGCGTCCAGGCCGAGCTGGGAAATCTTATCCCACACGGCGGTCACGGCGTTGACGGAGGTAAAGACGATCCACTTGTAGCGGCCTTCGACGATGCCCTTGATGGCGCGGTCCATCTGCGCTGGGTTGCGGGGCGGCTCAATGGAAATCGTCGGCACGTTCTGCGGGATGGCGCCGTAGCCGGCTAGGCGCGCGGACATGGGCCCAGCCTGTTCCTTGGTGCGCGGCACCAGCACGCGCCAGCCATAGAGCGGGCGGTTTTCCCACCACGAGTATTTGGTGCGGTCATCGATGCTGCGGCCAAGGGTCACCACCAGCGGGCCGGACAAATCCGCGTCCAGCTTGGCGATGGTCCCCAGCGTCGTCTCATAGGTGCGCTGCAGGCGCGTGGTGCCGTGGACGGTCACAAAGGCCTCGGTTTCCGCCGGCATGCCGCGCTGCTGCAGCTCGGTGGAAATGTCTGCCAAGTCTTCCTTGGTGGCCTGCAAGACGATGGGCTGGGTGGCATTGGCGAGCGCGTCCCAGTCGGCGCCATCGGTGACATCGGCCTCCGTGTACGTCGATCCGAGCGCCAGCCCGGCAAAGGACGGCACGGTCGAGGGCAGGGACATGCCCGGCACGACCTGGAATTCCAGGCCTGCGGAGGCCACGGCGTTGATTTCGGCCTTGATGGATTCGCGGTTGAGCGGGTTACCGGTTACGAGGCGGATGACGTCCTCGCCATCGGCCTCGGCAAGGCACTCGCGCAGCTGGCTTACGATGTCCTCGCCCGGTGCGTAGAGCACCGCGGCGGTCGGTGCCGGTGGGCGGGGCGGCTTGCGGCGCGCGCCCTTGGCCTTGGCATCGGCGCACATCTGCGCGTATTCCTCTTCCGCGGCATCCAGCAGCTCTTGCGGGACGGGCAGCGCGGTGGCGACAGCATCGCGCACGCCCTGCATGACCTGCGGATCGGTCACGGCGATAGCGTTATTGGCCAGAACTTCGCGGGCGCGGACGGTCAGCAGGTCTGGGTTTCCCGGACCAGCGCCCACGAAGACGATCTTGCCCAACTGGGTGTCTGACACAGCATTGCTCATAAAGTTCTTTTCTAGATCTGGGCCCGCGGCACCGCACACGGACATGATCGCCTGCAGTGTTTCTCCCCGCGCCGTCGGTGGGTATCAAGGTCATAACGGCCAAAATCCCAGGCGCTACGTCCTGGGATGCCCTTAAAGGGGGCCGGGTATCATTGCAAAAAATGATCTATGGTATCTACACCTTAAATTATTAGCGCTTAAAGTAGAAATTACTAACCCAGCAGGTCGGCCGCGCCTTGGGTGAAAAGCTCATCAGAGACCCGCGCGCCCAACTCCGCAGCTTCCGCCGCGGCGCCAGAGGCGGTGGCGGTCAATTGGCGGGAACCATCCAGCGCAAAGACGCCGCCGCGCACCGTTAATTGATCGCCGTTCCAGCGGGACGTAGCGGCCACGGGCGCGGTGCAGCCGGCCTCGAGCCGGGCGAGAACGGCGCGCTCGGCAAGGGCAGCGGAGGTGGCTTGATCATCAACAACGGCGTCTAATGCCGCGGCCGCCTCAGTGCCAGCGACGGCCTCGATGGCCAGTGCTCCTTGGGCAGGAGCGGGCATGAATAATTCTGGGTCGAAGATATCGCTCGCCCGATCTTCGTAGCCACCGCGCAGCAGCCCGGCATAGGCCAGCACCACGGCATCGAGCTCGCCATCGGTCACCTTGGACATGCGGGTATCGATATTGCCGCGCAGCGGGCGGATCTCCAGGTCCGGGCGCAGGGCGGCCAGCTGGGAGATGCGGCGCGGCGCCGAGGTTCCCACCCGCGCGCCCTCCGGCAGCTGCATCAGGCTCATCCCGTCACGGGCGACCAGCACCTCGCGGCTGTCCTGGCGCTGCGGGATGACCAAACGGAAGCGATCATCCTCGGCTGTGGGCAGGTCCTTGAAAGAGTGCACGGCGATATCGCATTCGCCGCTGTACAGCGCCTCGCGCAGCGCCTGGGTGAATACGCCCACGCCGATGCGCTCGACCGGGGCCATATTGGTATCGCCGGCGGTGGTGACGATGTGAAGTTCGGAATCGAATCCGGCATCGATAAGCCAATCGCGGACGTGTCCTGCCTGGGTGGTGGCAAGCTTGGAGCCACGGGTACCAATCTGGAACATTTACGCCTCCTTATTCAGCGTGGGCAATTCATTGACGGCCACGGCAACGCCGGAGCCTTCCAGCTGCAGGCCAAAGAGTTCCTGCAGGGCATTTTCGCTGCTAAAACTGCTATCCGATGCCGCCAGCTTCTTCGCCCGCACCGTCGGTTCATGCAGCAGCTTGTCGGCGACGCGTTTGAGGGCACCTTGGACATCGGCAAGCTGCTTGCCCTCTAGCTCCGGGTGCTTTTGCTGCAGGCGAGCCGCCTCGCACTCCACGAGATCCGCCGCGCGGCGGTGCAGGGCGCTAACGGCAGGTGCCACATCGCGCACGCGTTGGGCAGAGGTATAGGCGGCAAGCTCCTCGTCCACGATGGTGCGGGCCTGCTCGTGCGGGTCCGTGCCCGCCGCGACATCAGTCGCTACCGCCGACAGGGACTTGCTGAGGCGCTCGATATTCACCAGGTCCACGTCATCGATTTCAGTTGCCGCGTCATCGATATCGCGCGGGAGGGAGAGGTCAATGAGCATCAGCAGGTGCGCGGGCGGAATGTCGGACGCGGTAATGGTAAAGCCTTCGGCGCCGGTGGCGGAGATGGCGAGGTCGACATCGGCAAGCGCGGCGGCGCGATCCTCAAAATCCACCACGCGGGTGTGGACCCCGGCCTCCTCAGCGTGGCCGGCAAGGCGCTCGGCGCGCTCGCGGGTGCGGTTGGCAATCACCAGCTCGCCGATGCCCAGCCGGCCTGCGTGGGTGGCCGCAAGCGAGGCCATCGCCCCGGCGCCCAACACGAGCGCGGACTTGCCCTGCAGATCCTCCGCATCGAGGCGCTGCAGCGCCTGGTCAAAGGCGAAAGTCACCATGGAGACGCCGGCCTTGTCGATCTCCGTTTCCGAGTGCACGCGCTTGCCGGCCCGCAGCGCGGACTGCGCCAAGGCGTGGATACGCGGGCCAACCGTACCCTGCTCGGAGGCGGACTGGTAGGCAGAACGCACCTGACCGATGATCTGTTGCTCGCCCACCACCATCGAATCCAGGCCGGAGGTAACGGACATGAGGTGTTCCGCGGCGGCATCGGCATAGCGCACGTAAAGGTAATTGCGCAGCTCTTCCTCATCGACGTGGGAGACTTCCTGCAGCACCCGGATGACGTCCTGCACGCCGGTGTGGAAGGAATTGGTCACCGTATAGACCTCGAGGCGGTTACACGTGGAAATGATCATCGCCTCAGTAAGGGACTCGGTGTCAACCAACCGCCCGCAAGCGGAATGCTGCACCACATCGTCCATACTCAATTTTTCCAGCAACGCCACGGGTGCCGATTGGTGGGACATTCCCACAACGAGCACGCTCATGCTCCACACTCCTCAACCTTTTGATTGACCGCAATGGTTCCAAAGACTACCCCGCGTGGGCGCGGAACCCGAATCGTCAGCGCAGCTCCGCAGTCAACTCTTCGTTATCGACTTCCCAGCAGGCGAATTCTTCTCCGTCTATCACTACAACGGGAACGCGGTCACCGAATTCCATCTCGAGCTCGCGGCTATCTTCCACGTTGCGCACTTCCAGCTGGGCACCGGCCTCCTGGATAACGGGGGTAATCTGCTCTTTTACCCGTTTACAGGAACCGCAGGTGGGGCGCACCATGAGCTCGACTAGATGCTGGGACATAGGGGCGGGATTCTCCTCATAAGGACGCAGACGGGGGAAACGTTTACTATGGACATGTTAGTCCACCCCGCGTTTGCGAAAGCTGTTTATTCCACTCGTGTCCGCTTTACCTCCCCCCGGATTCCCCGAATCTCCCCGCGACTTTTTGGCCAATTGGACGGCCTCGCGCGGCAATCTGCGCAACTTCTTAGAAAACCAGGCGCTGGCCCCCTTGGGCGAGGAAGAACAGCGCGCCGCAGGTGAGGCGGCCGCTGCCGCCGCTTTAGAGGAATTCGGACTCGAGCTCGAGGACTTCGCCTCCGGCGTAGCCTCCGTCTCCGGCTCTTATGACGCCGCAGGCTCCCCGCGCATCACGGACCAGGATCCGGACGTCCCCGTCGATGTCGGCGTCGCCGCCTTTTTCGACGTAGACAATACCCTCGTTCAGGGTTCCTCCTTGGTGGAATTCGGCTTTGGGCTCGCCCGCCGGCGCTATATCCGCATCTCTGAGATACTTCCGGTTGCTTGGAAGCAAATAAAATTCCGCCTCTCTGGCGCGGAGAATGCAAAGGACGTCGCCGCCGGCCGCGCGCAGGCCCTAGAGTTTGTCAAAGGCCGCAGCGTGGACGATCTCATCGATCTCTGCGAGGAAATCGTCGAAGCTTCTCTCGCCCGCCGCGCATACCCCGGCACCACACAGCTCGCGGAGATGCACCTCGCCGCCGGCCAACAGGTGTGGCTCGTTACCGCTACCCCAGTCCAGCTCGCCCAGGTTTTGGCGCGCCGCTTTGGCTTTACCGGCGCCCTCGGCACCGTCGCGGAGGTAGAAGACGGAAAGTTCACTGGCCGCTTGGTGGGCGATATCCTCCACGGCCCAGGCAAGAAGCACGCCGTTGCCGCCCTTGCTACCATCGAGGGCCTCGATCTGGACCGGTGCACCGCCTACTCCGACTCCGCCAATGACATGCCCATGCTCACCATGGTGGGCACCCCCGTAGCCATCAACCCGGACCGCAAGCTGCGCAACATTGCAGAGAAGCGCGGCTGGATCGTCCGCGACTACCGCTCCATCCGCCGCGCTATTCGCACCTATGGCCTTCCAGCGCTTGTCACGGCCGCCTTTTCCTATGGCGGCTGGCGCTATTTCCGGAAGTAGAAATACAGCCAGCACTGCCGACTCTAAACGGTCGCTCAGCAAATTACTTTCTTAAGCCCGTCGGTGTGGCTATTGCTCCCCCATCGCCGCGAAGTTCAACACGAGCACAACCGCACTAAGAATCGTCATCCCGAGGCAATTTACCCAAAACTCCTTACCCACGAAATTCGCCTTGATATGAGCGATAATGGCGAAAATAAAGTAAGCAAGTACGCCGACGGAGACAGTGGTTGTAATCGACGGGTTATTCAAAACGGCTCCGACGATCAAGCCAAGCGCAGCGAGCGCCTTAATTCCGATAAGCACCCACCACCAATCTTGCGGAAAATTGACTCCGCTAAGGCAGCGACTAATGAACTTGGGCGGCTTCACAGAAAGCACGGCATCGCCGATCAAAACGATGGCTAATAAATACGTACCGAATACAGATAAGGACCCCACTCAGGAACCTCCCTTGAAACAGATGCTAAACACATGAAGCATCGCATGACCCAGCTTTTCTGGGTTGAATTGATTCTACAGCTCAAAACAATCGACCGTATGTGGAGAGGTGCAGCGGAGGCACGACCGGAAATCCAAGCTCGGCGTTAAAACCAGAAAACCTCCGCCGCCGCGCTAAGGCACGGTGCGGAGGAATCCTAGGCTATTGGGTTTACTTACCCAACTTACGACGCTGCACGCGGGTGCGGCGCAGCATCTTGCGGTGCTTCTTCTTGGACATGCGCTTGCGGCGCTTCTTGATGACAGAACCCATAACAGGCGTCCTCACTTTCTTTTAGTACGTACTGTGAACCTGCCGGCGCCTGAAACGACAAAGGTGCACTCTTTGCCACCTTGGCCGCACATATGCGGGCCATCACGGCGTGCCGACACGAATGCGATCCATCTTACCTAGTCCCCAGCGCGTCTCCAAAAGTGACCCCGATGGCGACGCCGGCAAAAGGAAGCGCGCGGGAAAACGAGACAGCGCCCACCACCGCTGACCAAGAGTGGCCAACAGAAGTGGGCGCTGCCTTAAAGGCGCGAGAACCTACGCTCCGTAAACGGATGCCTCGAGGTACTCGTTAACGGCAGACTCGTGAACGCGGAAAGAGCGTCCGACGCGCACAGCCGGCATTTCGCCTGCGTGAACCAAACGGTAGACAGTCATCTTAGAGACGCGCATGATTTCGGCGACCTCCGCGATCGTCAGAAAGGTTCCTTTTTCTTCATTTGCCATAATTATCTAACCCTTCAGCTCGTTACGCGCTGTAGGCTTCCCCTCCCACAGGACTTCACGCACGTGCTCGTCCCAGCCTATCGTGAAACATGTGACTAATGCGACCCAAGTGCCAAATTTTTTCACAGCAGTTGTTCAGTTCACCGCCAAAAGCGCTGCTTAACAACCGCCCCATGACTCTCGGACTGCCCCCGCGTGGTGCGAGGTAACTACACCCCACCACGGGGAACTCGCCGCATTTGGCGGGCTTCTAGCCCAGCTCCTTAGCCTTATCGGAGCACGCCTCGGCGGCGCGGTAGAACGCACCGCGCAGGCCAGACTCTTCCAGCTCGCGCACGGCCGCGGCAGTGGTACCGCCTGGCGAGGTCACACCCGCGCGCAGCTGCGTTGCCGAGCGACCGGAGTTGGCCAACATATCGCCGGAGCCGGCAGCCGCCTGGGCTGCGAGCTTTTCGGCGATATCGCGGGGAAGGCCGAGCTGCACGCCGGCATCGACAAGCGCCTCTGCCACAAGGAAGAAGTAGGCCGGCGAGGAACCAGCCAGGGCGGTCGCAGCATCGATGTTTTTCTCCGGGATGACCGCGACCTCACCAACGGCCTCGAGCAGCTCTCTCACGCCCTGCATCTGGGTCTCAGTAACGTGCTCGCCGGCGGCGCAGGTGCACATGCCGCGGCGCACCAGCATCGGCGTATTGGGCATAACGCGCACAACCGGCACGCCCTCGCCCGCAGCGGCCTGCAGGGCCTCCAGCGTTAGCCCAGCAGCCATAGAGACCACCACGGCGTCCTTGGCTGGGCTAATCTCGCCCAGCAGGTCCAAGATGGCGTAAGGCTTGACGGACGCGAAGATATAGTCCGCGCCGTCCACCGCCTCGGCGTTATCCGTCGTGACATTAACGCCATAGTTGCTCTTGAGCTCTTCACCGCGGGAGGCTGTGCGGTTAGTCACCGTGATATCGGAAGCATTAAAGCCCGATTCCACAAGACCCGAGGTCAAAGCCTCACCGATTTGTCCTCCACCTAAAATTGCAATCTTTGTCATGGTCTCCACAATGCCAAAAATAACGCCACCCGGCTACCTCCACGAAGGAAGCAGCCGGGTGGTTCTCAGCAATTCGCCGGTTTAGAGCATGACCAAAAGCAGTGGGCCAAAGGTCAATATAAGGCCGGTAAGGCCCGCAAGGAACATGGAGAAGCCATCGCGGGCGGTGCGTAGCGCATGCGTAACTCCGACCATAATTGCGGTCACGCCGAGTGCCAAGATGGCCACAACGATGCGCGGGAAGTTATCCCAAAGAACTTCAAAGCCCTTGAAGATAACAATGGCCAAGACAATGCCCACGACCACCATGATGAGGATAGACATGGGGTTGAGCTTCTCGTGCTCTTCGGTAACTTCCTCGTCCCGCACCTGAGACAGCTCGCCGGTATCGTCAGGCTTCTTCGCGGCCGCCACAGGCTTCTGCGCAGGCGCGGCAGCCTTGCCCTTGGTTCCAGCGTCCTTGGCGCCCGCTGCGGTGGCTGCAGCGGCACCTGTCCCGGCAGCGCCAGCTGCGCCAGCTGTTTCTTTAGCACTGGATTCAGCGGCATCAGCGGCGTCCTTCCGCTTGTCCTGCAAGGACTGCGACTTGCCGATGCGCTGCATCACCGCAGTGTCATCTGCGGATGGCTGATGGGACTTCTTCTCGGCGTCCTTTGCGCTCGCCTTGTCCTCCGGCTCCGACTGCGCAGGCTTCTTTCCCTCCTGCGCGTTTGCCTTCTGTGCTGGGGCAGGCTTAGCCGTCGGCTGCGAGGCAGGCCCCGCCGCAGGCTTGGGAGAAGCGGTCGGCCCACTCGGCTTTCCGTTCTTCTTCGGCGCTGGGGACGCGGTGGGAGTACCAGCGGAAGGCTTCTCTGCGGCCGGCTTAGGGGAAGCGGATTTAGGCTGGAACGGCCTGCTTTGCGCAGGCTTGCCGATGCCCGCCTGTCCCGCAGCCGGGTTGCCTGCGGCAGACTTGCCCGCAGTGGACTTGGCGCCAGCAGGCTTAGCACCGGCAGGCGTGGAACCAGCTGGCTTGGAGCTGGTCGGCTTCGCCGTGGCGTTTTTCTCAGCGGCCTGCTCGTCCTTGGACTTCGGCGCCCGGATGACAGGGGCGTCATCGTCGATGGATACGTTGGTGTGCTTCGCCTCAGGCGGGGTGGACTTTACCTTTTTCAGGCTGCCGGTGAGCTCAGCAACGGATACGCCGCCCTCATCGAGGCTCCGCCGACGGCGGCGAGAGGTCTTCTCGTCCTTGTCCGTGCGGTCCTTGTTGTTGCGAGCCAGCAGCTCGGCCACGGTCAACTGTTTTTCGTCAGCCATGATCTCTTCCTATTCCAATCCCTTGTCGGTCCGGCGCAAAATAACACCTTCGCGCAGCGCCCATGGGCAGATTTCCAACTTCTCGATACCCAGAGCTCGCATGCTTGCCTCGGCAACCAAAGCGCCGGCGACGATTTGGTGCGATCGGTTCGAACTTACACCCTCGAGGTCCGCTCTGTCTGCTGCAGTCATGCGCGTAATGAATGAAATCAACTGGCGCAGGCCCGGTGCGGTCAAGGTGCGCTTGACGTATGGCCCCGCAGACGAGGGCGCCGCACCAGTCAGCCGCGAGAGGGTGCGGAAGGTTTTCGAGGTGCCCACGGCCAAGCCAGCCGGGCCCATTGCCTTCATCTGCGTGACGGCATCTTCAAGCTCCGCATCGATGAAATCGCGCAGCGCACTGACCTTCTTTTTCTCCGGCGGATCGGTATCGAACCAGTTGTGGGTAAGACGTCCTGCGCCCAGATCGAGAGAGAAAGCCAGGTCAGGGTGTTCATCGGTACCGGTAGATAACTCTAGGGAGCCACCGCCGATGTCCAGGTTGGTAATGCGCCCAGCGGACCAGCCGTACCAACGGCGGGCAGCGAGGAAGGTAAGCTGCGCTTCTTCCACGCCCGAGAGGATCTGCAAGCGCACGCCGGTCTGCTTTTCCACCTCATCGAGTACCGCTTCAGAGTTAGGGGCAGAGCGGACCGCGGAGGTCGCGAAGGCAATAAATTCGGAGCACCCGAGTTTTTCACCCAGCTCGCTTGCCTCACCCACGGCGGAAACGAGCTTTTTCAGGCCCTTTTCGTGGATGTTTCCCTTCTTATCCAGCTGTTCAACCAGCCGGAGTGGGGTCTTCCAATCGCTCATCGGAGTAGGCCGTCCCCCCATTGCGGCATCGACCGCAACGAGGTGGACGGTATTACTTCCAACGTCTAATACACCTAATCGCACACCCATAGCGTAGTAGGTCTACCGTGGTTAGGTGTGAATCGCCCAAAATCTGACACCGTTTACCTAGGTTTTCCCGCCAGCTCGCCTGCGGCGGCATCGATTAAAGCCGGGCACGAAGAGGCCCCAGATTTTCCGCGGGAGTGGTTCGAATTTACCAACCCAAACGACCCTTACCATGTCTTTTCCATCGATCTGACGTGGGTGGAATCGCACTACAGCTGCCAATTTGGCACGTCGGCGTGCCGGGGCATCGATAAGAGCCAGCCCGATGTGGGCTGCTGCGTGCACGGTGCATATATGGCCGATGAACAAGACCGCGACCAGCTTTACGATGCCGTCTCCCGCATGCCCGCGCGCTACTGGCAACTGCGCCCAGCGGGGGTAGATGAATTACTGGAGCAAGAAAACACCGATGAGCTAGAGCCCTGGTTGGAATGGGACGAGCTCGATGGCGAGGACGGCGAACCGGAACCGGCGCTGAAAACGCCCATCGTGGATGGCGCCTGCATCTTTGCCAACCGCGCCGGCTGGGAAACAGGCACCGGCTGCGCGCTGCACCAATGGGCCGTCGATAGCGGCGAGGAGCTGACCGTGGTCAAGCCAGAGGTGTGCTGGCAGCTGCCGCTGCGGCGCTACGAGGATTATGAAGAACGCCCCGATGGGCAGGAGATTTTGCGCACCACCATCGGCGAATATGACCGCCGCGGTTGGGGCAATGGCGGCGAAGACTTTGATTGGTACTGCTCTACTGATGGCGCCTGCCACGCCAATCCGCTGCCAATGTGGCAATCGCACGAGGACGAGCTCGTCGCGCTCATGGGGCGCGAAAGCTACGATATTTTGGCTCAACAATGCCGTTCCCGCGCGGAAGCCGCCGAGCACGGCGTAAAGCTTAGCCAGCACCCAGCCAGTATCAAGGCCGGCTGGTATTAGAGCTCGAATTTATAGCCCAACCCGCGCACCGTCACCAGGTGCTTCGGGCGAGAGGGGTGCTCCTCAATCTTGGTGCGCAGGCGCTTGATGTGCACGTCTAGCGTCTTGGTATCGCCCACGTAATCGGCACCCCAAATGCGATCGATGAGCTGGCCGCGGGTCAGCACGCGCCCGGCGTTGCGCAGGAGGTATTCCAGCAGGTCAAACTCCTTGAGCGGCATAGCCACCGGCTCGTCTGCCACAGTGACGATGTGGCGCTCCACATCCATCTTCACGCGGCCGCCGGACAGGATCTGCTCGTCTTCTGCCTCGGTGCTCTCCGCAGCATCCGCGTGGGAGGACCGATCGTTGCCGCGACGCAACACGGCCCGGATGCGGGCAATGAGCTCGCGGGAGGAATACGGTTTGGTGACGTAATCGTCCGCGCCCAGCTCCAGGCCCACGACCTTGTCGATTTCCGCATCGCGCGCGGTGACCATAATGACCGGCACGGAGGAGGTGGCGCGCAGCTGCTTGCACACGTCGGTGCCGGACATGCCGGGAAGCATGAGGTCAAGCAGCACGATGTCGATGTCATTTTCGCCGAATTTCTCCAGCGCGGATGGGCCATCGAGGGCGATAATCGGCTCGAAGCCTTCCTTGCGGAGTAAGAATGCCAGCGGATCGGCCAGCGACTCTTCATCTTCCACGATGAGAATGGTGGTCATTGTGCTTTATCCTTTCGACGTGCTGCTACGCGTGCTACCGCACGCTGGAGCCCAGGAGCCGCCGCATCGACGGATTCCTTGTCTTCATTATCCTGCAAGTCAGCCTCGTGCGCTGGCTTCTCTTCCTTATATATGGGCAACTCGATGGTAAAAGTAGAGCCCGTGCCCGGGCGCGACCACAGCTTGATATTGCCCCCGTGGTTGGCCACCACGTGTTTGACAATTGCTAATCCTAAGCCAGTGCCTCCCGTCTGCCGCGACCGGGCTTGGTCAACGCGGAAAAAGCGCTCGAAGACGCGCTTATGATGCTCCGGTGGGATACCGATGCCACGGTCCGTCACCCGGATCAACACGACGTCCTCTCCCACCACTTTCTGTGAGACGGAGACCGGCAATTCCTCCGGCGAATAATTAATCGCGTTGGAAATGAGGTTAGACAGCGCCGTTACCAAGAGAGAACGGTCGCCTCTGATCTGCACGCCCTCGGAGGGACCTTGGGTCAGCCTGATGGAGCGCGCGTCTGCGGCGAGCTGATTGCGCGAAATCGCCTCGTCAATGAGATCGTCCACGTAAAGCGGTTGCATTTCCGGCAGCGCTTCGGCGCCCTGCAGCTTGGACAGCGAAATAAGCTCGCTGACCATATCCGCCATGCGGTTGGCCTCTTTTTGCACCTTGTTGCCGAAGTACTTCACGTGCTCCGGATCCTCGGGGTCTTGCAGCAGGGCCTCGGCCAGCAGTGCGATGCCACCCACCGGGGTTTTCAGCTCGTGGGAGACGTTAGCTACGAAATCGCGGCGCGCGGATTCCATGCGCACGTTTTCGCTCTCATCGGTGCCGTAGATGATGATAAAGCGGCCATCGTTCAGCGTCAGCGGCTTGATAACGGCCTTGACCTGAGTGACGCGGTGCCCAGTGCGGCGCTTGGGGATTGCCAGGTCCACGGTGCGGGTTTCCTTATCCTCGAATACCTGCTCTGCGGTCTTCCAGATTTCCGGATTGACGGCGCGATCGTGGACCACGGACATCTCGTGCGCCGCGGGATTGGACAGGATGATTTCCTGATTCCTATCGAGCACCGTCAGCGCCGTAGGAGAGCCCTGGACCGCGAGGTGCAGGCCCTGGCTCACGTTGGTGACCTGGTTTGCCTGGGCGTCGCTGGCGCGCTGGCGGCGTGCCATACGCTCGCGCACCCGGGAAATTAATGGCAGCGCCACCGCGCAGGCAAGCACGCCCGCGAGAAAGACAAAAATTAATTCCACGTGATTAAGCCTAATCATTAGAAAGTCCCCAGGGAGCACCTCCCCGGGGACTTATATGCAGTAGCGGGTTACTTGCCACCCTGCGCGGCAACGGCAGCGGCCCCGGCCTCGGCGGCCTCTGGGTCCAGGTAGGTGCCGCCCTCGTTGACCACGGAGCCATCCTCCGCGATCTCGTAAACCAGCGGGATACCGGTCGGGATATTCAGCCCGGCGATGTCATCATCGGAAATGCCATCGAGGTGCTTGACCAACGCGCGCAGGGAGTTGCCGTGCGCTGCAATCATGACGGACTCGCCCTTCTTGGCCCGCGGCAGAATCTCTTCCTCGAAATAAGGCACGAAGCGCTCGACTACGTCCTTCAGGCACTCCGTCTGTGGGACCTTGTCCAGGTCCGCGTAGCGGGGGTCGTTTGCCTGGGAGTACTCGGCGTCATCGGCAAGCTCGGGTGGGCGCGTGTCATAGGAACGGCGCCATGCCATGAACTGGTCCTCGCCGTATTCTTCCTTGGTCTCGGCTTTGTTCAAGCCCTGCAGCGCACCGTAGTGGCGCTCGTTCAGGCGCCAGTCACGAATGACCGGGATCCAGTGGCGGTCGGCCGCATCCAGCGCGATATTTGCGGTGCGGATGGCGCGGCGCAGCAAGGAGGTGTACAGCACGTTGGGCAGGATGCCTTCTTGCGCGAGCAGCTCGCCGCCGCGCTTGGCCTCTGCCTCACCCTTTTCTGTCAGATCAACATCGACCCAACCAGTAAATTGGTTGGATTCATTCCAGGTGGATTGGCCATGGCGAAGAAGAATCAGTTTTCCGTTAGTCATGCCTCCAGCATGCCACGTAACCGCCCGGCGCGTCAGTGAAGCTAGTCTCCCTTCGCCCGACGTTGGTGGCAGTCCGGCACGGGAATCTGCCGGGCTTCGTCATAAATTTCCGTCAGCTCTCGGGCCGTGTTGGTCCAACTAAAGCGCGCGGCATGCGCGACGGCGGCCTCGCCCATGGCGATGCGCCGGGCGTCATCATCAAGCAGCTGGCTCAAGGAATCCGCCCAGTCCTTCGGATCGTGGGACGGCACCAGCAGCCCGGTCTCGCCATCGACGACGGCGATGGGCAGCCCACCCACTGCCGCGGCGACGACCGGCGTGCCAGAGGCCTGAGCCTCGAGCGCCACCAGACCAAAAGACTCGTTGTAGCTGGGCACCGCCACGATATCCGCGGCGCGGTACACACCTACCAGCTCCTCGGGTGGGCGGGGTCCTAAAAAGCGCACGCGCTTTTGCACGCCCAACTCCCGCGCCAATTCCCTATACGCCTCCGGCGAGGCATTGGCCCCGGATGGCCCGCCGCAGATGAGCACCCTAAAATCGCGAGTGGGCTCGCGGTGGCACAGCTCGGCGGCGGTGCGGATAAGAACTTCGGGCCCCTTGAATTTCTGTAGCCGCCCCACAAAGGCCACGACCTTGGTATGCAACGGGATGCCCAGCTCGCGGCGGGAACGCTCAGTGTTGCGGTCGGTACCTGGGGTGAATAGCCCCACGTCAGCACCTGGGGAGACCACGCGGATGATATCGCGCTCGACATCGTAGTGCTCCGCCAAATCGCGGGCTTCCTGATCGGTATTGACCACGAGGAGATCGGCATTATCCACCAATTGCTGCTCGCAGATGCGCCGCGCCTCTGATTCCACGGTGTCCTCGGCGGTGCGGTAAGCGTTTTTCACCGCTGCCAAGGTGTGGGCGGTGTGGACGAGGGGGATGCCCCATAGATCGCGAAGCAGCCATCCCACTTGGCCGGAAAGCCAGTAATGGGAGTGAATAAGGTCATATTTTTTGCCCTGCCACTTGGCAAATTGCATTACGCCGCCGGAAAAAGCTGCCAGCTGGGTAGGTAGATCTTCTTTTTCTAGCCCCTCAAAGGGGCCTGCCACAATGTTGATCACCCGCAGGTTGGGGACCACTTCCACGATTTCTTTGTGGCTGGGACGAGTAGCGCGGGTATAGACATCTACCTCGACGCCAAGCCGGGCTAATTGGCAGGCAATATTTAAAACGTAGACGTTCATTCCGCCGGCATCCCCGGAGCCAGGCTGCTCAATGGGGGAAGTATGCATAGAAATCATGGCGATGCGCATGGTGACCCATCTTAGCGGCGCTATACTGGCCCCTGCCAACAACCTACGCTACCGAAAGGTCACGCATTGTCCGCTTATGAATCAAAGGCATGGCTCCAGTATTACCCGGAGTGGACGCCGCATAGCCTCGACTATGGCAACACCACCCTGTTGGACCTGTTTGACAATAACCTCAAGGTCAATGGCGATAAGTCAGCCACGTATTTCTTTGGACGCAGCCAAAACTATTCCGAGCTGGACCGCCAAGTGCGCGCCGCCGCAGCCGGCCTGAAGGCCTTTGGCGTGCGCCCCGGTGACCGCGTAGCCATCGTTGCCCCCAATAGCCCGCAGTACATCGCGGCCTTTTATGCCATCTTGAAGCTCGGCGCCCAGGTTGTGCTGCACAACCCGCTTTATACCGCCCACGAGCTTGAGGGCCTCTTCCAGGATCACGGCGCGCGCATCGCCATCGCCTGGGACAAGGCCGCCCCCACCCTGGAGAAGCTGCGGGCTACCACCAACCTGGAAACGGTCGTGTCCATCAACATGATCAACGCCATGCCCACCCTGCAGCGCGCCGCGCTGCGCCTGCCGCTTCCCCCGCTCAAGGCCAAGCGCGAGCAGCTTTCTGCCCCGGCACCAAATACCGTGCCGTGGGAAACGCTGATTGGTGATGCCATCGGCGGCAATGGCAGCGATATAAAGACGCCGGAGGATATTGATAAGGACACCATCGCGCTGGTGATGTACACCTCCGGTACGACCGGCGCACCCAAGGGCGCGATGCTCTCGCACGGCAACCTCGTATCCAACCTGCTCCAGGGCAAGGCTTGGGTGCCAGGCTTAGGCGATAAGCCAGAGCGCATGCTCGCCGCCCTGCCCTTCTTCCACGCGTATGGCCTGACCATGAACGTCACCTTGGCCCAGCTCATCGGCGGCGAATTGGTCATTCTCCCCGTGCCGCAGATCCCGCTCATCATGCAGCTGATGAAGAAGCACACCCCGACCTGGGTCCCGGGCGTTCCTACCTTGTACGAGCGCATCGTCAAGGCCGCCGAGGAGCAAGAAGTTCCCATCAAGGGCGTGCGAGCAGCCTTCTCCGGCGCATCCACCCTGCCTTCTGAGACCGTCAATAAGTGGGAAAACGCCACCGGTGGCCTGCTCGTAGAGGGCTATGGCCTAACCGAGTGCTCGCCAATCATCGTAGGTAACCCCATGAGCACTGACCGACGCCCCGGCTACGTGGGCATTCCCTTCCCGGATACCGAGGTGCGCATCGCCAACCCCGATAACCTGGATGAAACCCAGCCGGACGGCGTTGAGGGCGAAGTGCTGGCCCGCGGCCCGCAGATTTTCAAGGGCTACCTCAATAACCAGGAAGCCACCGATACCGCCTTCCACGGTGACTGGTTCCGCACCGGTGACATGGGCATCATGGAAGAAGACGGCTTCATCCGCCTGGTCAGCCGCATCAAGGAAATCATCATCACCGGCGGCTTCAACGTCTACCCAGGCGAGGTCGAAGAAATCCTGCGCGAGCACCCCAGCGTCGACGACGCCGCCGTGGTGGGCCGCCCGCGCGAGGACGGCTCCGAAGATGTCGTGGCCTGCCTCGATCTTGCCGATGGCGCCGCGCTCGACCCCGAAGGCCTCAAGGAGTACTGCCGCGAGCGCCTGACCCGCTACAAGGTCCCACGCACCTTCTACCACTTCGAGGAACTGGCCAAGGACCAAATGGGCAAGATCCGCCGCCGCGAGGTACAAGAAGACCTCATCAACCGCCTCGAAGCAGAGAAGAACGCCTAAGAACTAGCGTTCACACCACCATGCTGCGCACCATCGATACTCCCATCGGCCCGCTGCTGCTCACCGCAGACGCAGACGGACTGTCCCGCGTCGACTTCGTCGCGATCCAGTCGGGTCGCGACGAGGAAAGCAAGGGACACCGCGAAACCAATCAGGTTCGCGGCGAGGTGAGCGGCGTGGTGAATGGGGGCATCGACAAGCGCGGTGCAGACATCTTAGATGCGGCGCAGGAGCAGCTCGCGGAGTATTTCGCCGGGCGCCGCCGCGAGTTCGACCTGCCGCTCAACCCGGAGCCAACGACGGAATTTCGCGCCCAAATTCACGCGCAACTGGACACCATCGGCTACGGCGAGGTCTCAAGCTATGGCGAGCTCGCCGCCGCCGTGGGGCGTCCCGCTGCTACCCGGGCGGTCGGCACCGCCTGCGGCGCCAATCCCCTGCCGATCATTCGGCCTTGCCACCGCGTGCTGCGCAGCGATGGAACGCTCGGTGGCTATGCCGGCGGCCTGGATATCAAGCGTTTTTTGCTGACACTCGAAGAAAACTAGAGGATTTCCTCACGTTCTGGGTATACTCGCCCTTTGTAATATTTTTCTTTACCAAACGAAAGGGTAGCGCGTGTCTGCATACGAATCCCGGGCCTGGATTAAGCACTACAGCGACTGGACCCCCGCCACGCTTGATTATGGCGATAAAACCATCGTTGACTACTACGTCAATAACCTCCGCATCAATGGGAATAAGTCCGCTACCTACTTCTTTGGCAATACGCAGAACTACGCGGAGCTAGACGCACAGGTGCGCGCAGCCGCCGCGGGCCTTAAGGCCTTTGGCATTCGGCCTGGCGATAGGGTCGCCATCGTCATGCCCAACTGCCCCCAACACGTGGTGGCGTTTTATGCCATCCAGCTGCTGGGAGCCACCGCGGTAGAGCACAATCCCCTCTACACCGCTCACGAACTCGAGGGGCTTTTCCAGGACCACGGCGCGCGCGTGGTCATCGCCTGGGATAAAACCGCCACCACCTTGGAAAAGATTCGCGCCACCACCCCGCTGGAGACCATCGTGTCCGTCAACATGATCGACGCGATGCCACCACTCAAGCGCCTCGCGCTCCGGATTCCCCTACCGCCGTTGGCCGCCAAGCGCGAGCAACTGACCGGCGCGGCCCCGAATACCGTGGCCTGGTCCACGCTTATCGGTTCTGCCATCGGCGGCGACGGCAAGGACCTCGAGATTGCCAAGGTCACGCAGGACGATATCGCGCTTATCCTCTACACCTCCGGCACCACCGGCAAGCCCAAGGGCGCGTTACTTTCGCACGGCAACCTCATCGCCAACTGCGTGCAGGGCGAGGCTTGGCTGACGAATATGGACGCCACCGAGCAGCGCTTCCTCGCCGCCTTGCCGCTCTTCCACGCCTACGGCATGACCACGCTGTGCGTGCTCAGCATCTACTTCGGCGCCGAGCTGATCTTGGTTCCGTCCCCGCAGATGCCGCTCATCATGGACATCATTAAGAAGCACACTCCCACTTGGCTGCCGGGCGTGCCCACGTTGTACGAGAAGATCATGGACGCCGCCGAGGACAAGGGCGTGGATCTCGCCGGCATCAGCAACGCGTTCTCTGGCGCCGCTACCCTGCCGGTTGACGTGATGGAGCGCTGGGAATCCATGACCGGCGGCCGCCTCGTGGAGGGCTTCGGCATGACCGAGACCTCCCCCGTGCTTATTGGCAACCCCATGAACGGCAACCGCCGCCCGGGCTATGTGGGCCTGCCCTTTCCCGATACCGAGGTGCGCATTGGCAACCCGGATAACCTCGATGAAACCCAGCCAGATGGCGAGCCGGGCGAGATGCTGGCTCGCGGGCCGCAGATTTTCCAGGGCTATTTCAATAACGAAAAGGCCACCGAGGAGTCCTTCCACAACGGCTGGTTCCGCACCGGCGATATGGCCACCATGGATGAGGACGGCTGGGTCAAGCTGGTTAGCCGCATCAAGGAAATCATCATCACCGGCGGCTTTAACGTCTACCCGGCCGAAGTCGAAGAGGTGGTGCGCAAGCACCCAGATGTCAAGGAGGTCGCCGTGGTGGGCCGCCCGCGCAAGGATGGCTCCGAGGACGTCGTCGCCTGTCTCATCCTGCGCGATGGCGCCGTTTTGGACCCAGAAGGCCTCAAATCCTTCTGCCGCGAGCGCCTGACCCGCTACAAGGTTCCGCGCACCTTCTACCACTTTGAGGAGCTGGCTTCGGACCAGCTGGGCAAGGTCCGCCGCCGCATGGTGCAGCAGGATCTCCTCGATCTCCTCAAACAGAAGGCTTAGTATTAACCACCATGTCAGACCTCGAGTACGAAGCCACGCTGACGGATTTCCTCGCCACCGCAGTAGCCAACTTCCCCGACCGTCCCGCCACATTTTTCGGCGGCGAGACCTTGAGCTACGCGGAGCTGGATACCCGCATCGCCGCTGCCGCCGGCGCCCTGCGGGAGATGGGAATCCGCCCCGGCGACCGGGTAGCGCTGGTCTTGCCCAACTCCCCGCAGCACCTCATTGCCTTTTTCGCGGTGCTGCGCCTGGGCGCGGTCGTAGTCGAACATAACCCTCAGTACACCGCCCACGAGCTGGCCCCGCTCTTTGCCCACCACGGCGCCAGCATCGCCCTGGTCTGGGATCAGGTCACCGCCGTGGTCGATGGCCTGGCCAGCACGGTGATCCCCGTGTCTTTGGAGGTGCACCTTCCCCTCTCCGGCGCCCCAGTTCCCCACCGCCAGGCCGCGCTTGCCGATGCCGCACTTATCCTCTACACCTCCGGCACCACCGGCCAGCCTAAGGGCGTGGTGCTCACGCACCACAACCTCGCCGCCAATTGCATCCAATTGGAGGCCCAGGTCGATCTGCGCCCCGGCCACGAGCGCTTCCTCGCCACGCTGCCGATGTTCCACTCCTATGGACTGACCATGAGCGTCTTGCTCGCGATGCGCTGCGCCGCCGAGATCGTCCTGCTGCCTTCCCCGCGCCCCGCGGCCGTGGTCAGCGCCTTGGCACAGCGCCGCCCGACGTGGATGCCGGGTGTTCCCACCATTTATGAGCGCGCCATGAACGAGCAGGCCGCTGAACCAGCCGCGGACCTGGGCGGAGTACGCTACGCCATTTCCGGGGCTGCATCGCTGCCCGCGCGCATCATCGAGCCCTGGCAAGACCGCACCGGCGGCATGCTCGTCGAAGGCTACGGGCTCACCGAGGCCTCACCCGTGCTGACCATTAACCCGCTTGGTGAGGGGCGGCGCGTGGGGACCATCGGCAAGCCGCTTGCCGATACCGACCTGCGCATCGGGGATCCGGGTGACCTGGACCGCAGCCAACCCGATGGCACGCCCGGTGAGATCCTCGCCCGCGGGCCCCAAGTTTTTGCGGGCTATCTCGATAATCCCACCGCCACGCGGGAGGCATTCCACGGCGAGTGGCTGCGCACCGGCGATATGGGGGTGCGCGAGGCCGATGGCCATTTCCGGCTGGTGGGCCGGATTAAAGAGGTCATCATCACCGGTGGGTTTAACGTCTTTCCCAGCGAGGTGGAACATGCACTGTTGAGCCACCCCGCGGTGGGCCAAGCAGCGGTGGCAGGCGTCCCGCGCGCCGATGGTTCCGAGGACGTTGCCGCCTGCCTGGTGCTCCACCCCGGCGCCACCTTCGATGCGGAAGCGCTGCGCGAGCACTGCCGCGGCCTCCTGGCCCGCTATAAGGTCCCGCGCCATTTCGTGGTGCGCGAGGAATTGCCCACCGATCAGCTAGGCAAGCTGCGCCGCCGCCAGGTGCAGGAGATCTTGATGGCAGAGGTTGCTTCCCGCTAATTCGCGCCGGAGAAACTACTCCCCGGCGCGGGTGCGGTGCTCGCTGCGGGTAGCACCAGCAAAGATGCGCCCCGAGCGCTCTTCCAGTTTCCTCTTCGCGCGCACCTGCTGCTGCGCCGCGAATTCGGAGCGCGGTGGGGCCTGAATATAGCGCTCGGCGTGCAGCCCCAGCTGTAGCTCCTTGGCGCGCAGGACCTCCGCATCGATCTTGATACCCAAAATCAGCATCGTATTGGACAGCCAGACAGTCATAAATACCGCCATGACCGTACCGAATGCCCCGTAAATGCTCACCCCGGCCAGATACTTGATGTAGAGGGAGAATACGCCCCACACCACCAGGTTAGTCAGAAGCGCTACCACCGAGCCCAAGGTAATCCAGCGGAAGCGGCTAGGTCGAACGTTGGGTGCAAAGTGGTACCACACGGCAATGAGTGCCAGCGCCACCACGACCGTTATAGGGAAGCGCAACCAATTCCACACGGGCATAAAAATGCCGCCGATAAAGTCCACTGTGCCGTGCAACCCCAGCCGGAGTGCCACGGGCTCGATGACGCTGTCCACGACGGTATCGCGCAATAAATTGGCACACAGTACCACCACCGCGCCGATGACTAGGATCACGGTAATGGCCCACATCAATGCCCATGTGCGGATGGTTCCGCGGCCTTCCACCCGTCCGTAGACCGTATTGGCGGTACGCGAAAAAGCCCGCACATACGCCGAGGCGGCGAATAGCGAAATCATTACGGAGACCACCAGCGCAAACGTACCCTCCCTTGTGGATCCGATAATGGAGCTGACAATGGTGCCGGCTTCCTCCGCCATAGAACGGGGCACGTACGTATCGATGAACTGCGCAGTCAGTGCCTCCACTTCGCCCCGGCGCGAAGAAAAGATCAGCGTGGCAATGGAATATGCCGCCAGGACGGTGGGGGCAAAGGCCATGAGGGTGAAGTAGGTCATCGCGGCGGCGCGGTCCATGAGGGCATCGTGGAAGAAATCTGCCCACACGCGCCGCATCACCAAGCCCCAGCTGTCCTTGCACAGACGATTGCCACGCGCCCACGGATCAACATCGGCGGCCGGGCTTTCCACGGTGACCAGGCTGGTAACGGTGCTTGGCACAATCTTTTGCTGTTGGGCAGTCTGCTTCCGGGCTAGCTTGTTGCCGGTTGCGGGGGCATCGTCCAAGGCACTCATAGTTACGAAGCGTATGCGGCTTAAGAATCTATTCTGGGAAGTGACACTCGCAGCGATTAGGCTGGGGAGTATGACTGAACAGAACCAAGAAAAGATTAACGTCAAGTCCTTCGAGCTCGACCACCGCCTCGTCAGCGCGCCTTATATCCGCGTGGCTGACCGCACCGATTTGGGCGGCGGCGTAGAAATTATCAAGTACGATCTGCGCTTTTGCCAGCCCAATAAGGAGCACCTGGACACGGAGGCGCTGCACTCCGTGGAGCACATGATGGCCAACTTTATGCGCAACTACACCGATAAGCTCATCGGCTTTGCTCCCATGGGCTGCCGCACCGGCTTCTACGCCATTACCAATGGCATGGAGCAGGATGAATTGCTGCGCGCCGTTGAGGGTGCGCTGAACGATATCCTTACCGCCACCGAGGTTCCCGCCGCCAACGAGGAGCAGTGCGGTTGGGGCGCACACCACAGCTTGAAGGGCGCACAGGATGCGGCCCGCAAGTTCTTGGACGCCAAGCCGGAGTGGCTCGAGGTCATGGCTGCCTAAGACTGCGCCGGGGCGGCTTTTGCGCCGCCCGTGCTGCCTGTGCCGGCCACAAGCAACGATTACGTCCAAAACAACCGCGTTTCGTCAAAAATGAGGACGAATTTTAGAAGAACGCGGTTGTTTTGGACGTTTTTATATGCGTGCGGCCTAGTCTTCGTCCATGGATACGCCCAGCCACACCGGCTCGGGCACGAGCTCGACGCCGAAGGCTTCGCGCACGCCGTCGCGGATCGTGCGGGCCAGCGCGACGATGTCTGCGGCGGTCGCGTTTCCGCGGTTGGTCAGCGCCAGGGTGTGCTTGGTGGACAGCGTTGCTGGGCCGGAGCCGGGGTAGCCCTTTGTGAATCCTGCGTTATCGATAAGCCAGGCTGCCGAAAGCTTTTCGTGCGGGGACGGTTCGCCCTGTGCTGAAGCGGTGGCGGGATGGCGGGGCATGCGGTCGGCGAGGGCATCGCCAAGCGTGGCGCGCACCTTGTCCTGGACGGCATCAGCGACGCTGGACTCGACCACGGGGTTGGTGAAAAAGGAGCCGGCAGACCAGGTGTCGTGGTCGGCGGCATCAAGCACCATGCCCTTGCCGCGGCGCAGCGCGAGGACCTCTTCGCGGACCTGGGCGACGGGGCGGCGCTCGCCGGGGGCATCGGTAAGCTGCCCAAAGCGCAGTGGGCGCGACAGCCCATCGGTGGTCAATTGCAATTCGACCTCGAGCACCACCGCGCGGCCGGTGAATTTCAGGTTGGAGTAGCGGTAGGCCAGATCAAGATCGGAGACGGGAACCCACTCATCGGCATCGGTGCGCAGGTTATACAGGCGCACGCGGGTCAAGACCTCAGAAATCTCGGCTCCATAGGCACCCACGTTTTGCACGGGCACCGCGCCCACCGTGCCGGGAATGCCGGAAAGGCACTCGATGCCGCCCAGGGACTGTGCCACGGATTCCGCCACGACCTCGTCCCATACCGCACCGGCTTGGGCGCGCACGAGGCCAGTCTCGGTATCCATGTCCACCACGGCAAAGTCGAGGACGACGGCGACCACGTCTACCTCGCCATCAGAAACCAACAGGTTGGAACCGCCGCCGACCACGATGAAAGGAACTTTTTCTTTCTCGAGGTACCGCAGTGCTGCAACCGCTGCTTCAGGCCGCGAACAACGCAACGTGACCCGCGGCTTTCCCCCCACGCGCAAGGTGGTGAGATCGGCAAAGCTCGCCGTGGGATCCACGTCTACGCCGTCGATTGCTGTGAGTTGTTGCGTAAAAAATTTATCAAGCACGTATACCAAGGTAGTCTGTTAAGCATGTCAACTCGTAGTGAAAACACCGTAACCATCAATCAGCCTATCGACATGGTTCACAAGGCGCTGCTCACCCAGGGGTACTGGGAGTACATCGTGGCAAACCTTTCCCCTGAGGCAGGCCAGGTTCACGATTTCTCCGATAACGTAGCAACTCTCTACGAGGTCCTGCCGACCAACCTCTTGCCAGAGGCAGTGCGCGCCATGGTCTCGCAGGACCTCAAGGTCAAGCGCGTGGTCACCGTGGGCGAGCTCAACGGCCAGGCCGCTGACGTCAACTACACCGCAGACGTCAAGGGCACCCCGGTGGACTTCAAGGGCGAGATTTCCCTGGCCGGCGAGGGCGAGATGACCAAGCTGACCTACACCAACGAGATCTCCGTCAAGATCCCGATGATGGGCGCAGCCATCGAGCCAAAGGTGGGCGAATCCCTGGCAGAGCTCTTTGATAACGAGGGCAAGCTGACCGAACAGTGGATTTCTGACAACTCCTAAGGCACTCACCCCTTAGAATTCCTTCACGCCCATGGCCGACCACGCTCATAACCTGCGCGCCAGCGCAGCAGCGGGTCGGCCTTTTGGCGTTATTACCCGCGGCACCACCAACTACAACCGGCTGCGGCGCTGCGATAGGTGGATAGTAGCCCACCCGGAGATTTCGGCCCTGCTGCGCCACGTGCGCACCCCGCTCGCGCTCGACGTGGGCTACGGCGCCTCCCATACCACCACCGTGGAGTGGGCGCGGTGGCTGCGCCGCATCAACCCCCGCGTGGATGTGCGCGGGTTGGAAATCCACCCGGACAGGGTACTGCCGCCGCGCGATGGCGTCCGCTTTGAGCTAGGCGGATTTGAGCTCGCTGACTACCGGCCGCAGGTGGTGCGCGCCTTTAATGTGCTGCGCCAATACGACGTAGACCAGGTTGCGGAGGCGTGGCAGACGGTGTGCTCACGCTTGGCCCCCGGCGGGTTCTTCGTGGAGGGTACCTGCGATGAACTGGGCCGGCGCGCGGCGTGGATCCTGCTCGATCAGCATGGCCCAAAGACGTTGACGCTCGCGTGGGATCCCTTCGACGTTGCTCGGCCTTCCGATGTGGCCGAGCGCCTGCCCAAGGTGCTCATCCACCGCAACGTGCCCGGCGAGCCCATCCACGAGCTCCTGCAGGCCGCCGATAGGGCTTGGGATCGCGCCGCCGGGTGGGCCCCGCACGGCCCGCGGGTGCGGTGGCGCATGGCACACGCCCTGCTTGCCGATGCCCCCTTTAGCCTCCAGCCTCCCCGCCGCCGGCTGCGCGATAATACGCTCACTGTGAGCTGGGAGAGCATCGCACCCCGCTAATATCCAGCACACATTGCCACCGGCCGCCTCATGCGCCACACTGGTAGTCATGGCTGCAAAGAAATCGGGCGGATCGCTCGCGTGGAAAATTGTCGTAGGCGTCCTCGTAGCGCTCCTTGTTATCATCCTCATCGCCGAGTTTGGCCTACGCTGGTTCATTGGTAATCAGATGACCGAGGAGTTTAAAAATAGCGCCAAGGAAGAAGGCATCGAGGTCACGGAAGATCCCTCTGTAAGCTTTGGCGGCAGCCCCCTCCTCTTTGGCCTGCTGCGCGGCTCGATTTCCCAAATGGATATGACCACGCCGTCGACCCTGCAGATCGAAGGATCGCAGATCAAGGGGCAACCCGCCTCTGAAATCCACGTGGAAGACATGTCGACGGATACCGATAACCCAGTAGCCGGTTTCCTCCGCGCCACCACCACCGTTCCGGATGACTATCTGCTGGCCAGCTTCCAAAAAGGAATCTCAGACCAATCCGGTAGCGAAACCATTGGAAATATGGTGGTCACTGAAATCACCGCGAATGACCAGAGCGACGAGCTGGAGGTGAAATTTGGCGGCGGTTTGGCCAGCCTTTCGCTCAAGCCCACCGCCCGCGACGGCAAGCTGGAGATCAATGCCACCGAGGCCGCAATCTTTGGGCTGTCGCTGCCTGAGCAGGCCACCAGCGCCATTTCTGATGCCCTGCAGGACGGCATGTCCGAGCAGCTCGTTGCCAATGACATGCAGGTCGAATCCGTGGACGTGGGGGATGGCAAGCTCACGCTGACCATCACCGGTACCGATGTCCCGATGAACGATATGGACCACTTCTCCGGCGAAAGCGGCGAACAGAAGAAGGCCGCCTAACACCGTCGCCGCAGAAGCGCCCGACCTAGGGAGCGGGAAATTCTACGACGGGCAGCGAGCTGGACAGCTCGCTGCCTTTTTCTATGACGATCTTGTGAAAACCGGCCTGGGCGGCAGCGGTTTCCGCGAGGGACCGCGCCGGTTCTGTCTCCGGCAGGATGAGGCCCACGCGGGCCGGGTCTGGGCAGGCCTCGCGGATGGCGACGAGCTCGGCGAGGATAGGGGTGGCATCGGCAAGCGTGGCATCAACGCTGACCCACACCTCGTCCGCGCCGGACTGGATGGCTAGGCGGGCCTCAGAGGCCTTGATGAGCGTGTGGTGCCGGCCAGTGGGATAGCCCGCCACGGCGGTAATGCCCGCCGGCTCTGCCGCCGCCGCCACCGTCACGTGGTGCGGCGAGACCAGCACATGCTGCCCAGCGGCCTGCTCCCTGACCTCGGCGGCGGAAGCGTGCAGGAGATTTTTCATGCTTAGTAACTGTAGTCGCCGTTGATGATGGCCTTGAGCTGCGGGCGCACGTCAAACCAGTAGATGCCGGTGATGACCGTGCCAATCCACGCCAAAATTTGCAGGCCGGTAGCCATCGCTACCGCCGAGCCCGCAAGCAGGCCTACCCATACCCATTTACCTTTGCGGTCGCCGGCCCGAAACGCATCCTCGCGCGTCGATGCCGCGAGTACTGCCCCGATGATGGCGGTAATGGTCAGGACCTGGAAGAAGTAGATGGGAAAATTATAGGCAATGTCAAGTAAGAGGTACATGCAAATTAATTCGTGGGTTCGTCGGTATCGATAACTTCGCCATCGATAATATTATCGTCCTTGTCCGCAGCAGCGGAATTGCCGTTCTTGGGCACGTTCTTCTTCTCGTTCACGCGCTCCTGGGCATAGTCATACGCGTCCTTCACGCCCTCGCGGGTTTCCTGGTACGCATCCGCGAACTTGTCCTTGGCCTCAGAGAAAGCCTCCGAGTCGCGGGTTTCTTCCGCAGCCTTCTTAATGGACGCGCCCCACTGCTTGGCGGTAGTGGTGGCCTTATCCAGCATGCCGTCGTTCTCGCCCTGTGGGCCCTGCGCACCTGCGCCCTGCGCACCCTGATTCTCGCGCTCTTCCTGCAGGCGGCCACCGAAATCCTTGGCGGTATTCAGCGCGGACGCGCCAGCTTCCTTCAGGGAATCAAAAAGCTTCTTCTTCTCAGTCATGAAAACCTCCGTGTGATGAATTATTCCGGCGCATTAGGCGCCGAAAATGAGATGATTAACAGCATATATGGCCAAGCCTGCCAGAGAGCCGACGATCGTGCCGTTAAGGCGAATAAATTGCAGATCCTTACCCACCATCAGCTCGATATTCTGCGAGGCCTCCTGCGCATCCCAGCGCTTGATGGTCTCCGGGATGATCGCGATGATCTCCGGGGCGAATTTCTCCACCGCGTAGCGCGCGGCCTTGTCCACAAGGTCATTGGCTTGGGCCAAGAACTCGGAATCCTCGAGCAAACGGTGCGCCAATTCCTTCACCTTGGCCGTCATCTTCTGCCGCAGGAAAGACTCCGGGTCATTGAACTGATCAATCAGCGTGGTGGAAATCGTGCGCCACATCGCCGCCGGCGCCTGCTGCACCTGATCAGAGGCGAGCATCTCTTGCTTGATGTTCTCGATGCGCTCGCGCATATCGGCATCCCATTGCAAGTCCGCAGCCAGCTTGGACAGGTTGCGGCGAATGGCCAGGCGGGCCTCGTGGTTGCCATCGCGGCGGACTTCCTCGGCGAAATTAACGAGCTCGCTATAGACCTTGTCCCCCACCATCTCGCGGGCAAAACGCGGCGCCCACCCGGGCATGCGCTCATCGATGGCCGTGACCACCGTCGATTCCATGCCGAGAATCTTCTTGTGCGCCCAGTCAATGAGGTCATCCTCCAGCGGGCGCGCCTTGCCGTCCGCGATATAGCCCTCCAGCAACCGGCCCAACGGCGGGCCCCACTCCGGCTCCGCCAGGCGGTCCATGACCTGGGTGCGGATGAACTGCTCTGCCTCAGCAGGGTCGAGGTCCTCCACCACGCTGGCGGCGCGCTGGCCAATCCATTCGGAGACTTCCTCTGCCTTGCCGGGTTCTGCCCCCTGGCGCGCCAGCCACAGCGGCAGCTCCGCATCCCGCACCTTGGCGCTCAGTGCATCCGCGGTCAGGAAATTCTCCTCTACGAAGTCCTTCAGCGCATCGCCCACGCGGTCCTTATTATTCGGAATCAACGCCGTGTGCGGGATGGGCAGGCCCATCGGCCGGCGGAATAGCGCAGTCACCGCGAACCAGTCCGCCAGACCACCGACCATGCCTGCCTCCGCCGCCGCACGCACGTAGCCGACCCACACCGGGGCCCCGCTTTCCGATGCCTGCCACCACGAGCACCCCAAAAAGATCACCGCCGCCAGCAAAAGCAGCGACAGCGCAATTGCCTTCCACCGCCGCAGGTCCGCCCGGCGCGCCTCCTGGTTGCCGGCCTGCGGCACACCGGTGCCTGACGATGCCGGCTCCCTCGCCGTATCGAGCCCTGCGTCCGAGCGGTGCGTCATGTGTTCTCCTTGGGGATTGTGAAGGTGCATTCGAGCTTCGGTCTATAACACTAGTGGGCATTGCGGGGACGCAAGGTAGCTGGCTTGGCTAAAATCGATCTTTAGCTTTTCAAACCACTGAAATGCACTTCCCAGTGGCGTAGATCGACGAAGGACGATTCAGGTGGCACGACTCAACCTCAAAGCAATCGAAGAACGCATCAAGCCCCTTGCCGGGCAAGATGACTATGACCGCGAGTTCATCTTTGATCTCATGCTCGCATACGGCCGCTCCAAGGGAAATATCACGCGTCTGCGCAATGGCTCGCTCAACATTGCTGAGGATCCCGAGCACGAGGTAGCCCAGAAAAACATCGTCTACTTCCGTGAGACCACCGGCGATCTTCTTGAAGAACTTGAATGCCTGCGTGTGTCCCCCACGGTGGTGAAGTTTGCCACCCGCTTTGTCATCGTCACCGATTACACGGAGATGATCGCGTACGACCTGAAGACTAGGGAGAACCGTACGTTCCCTCTGCGCGAAATTGACCAGCATTTCACCTTCTTCTTACCTTGGGCCGGCATGGAAAAGGCCCAGTACACCGCCGAATCCCACGCGGATGTCAAAGCTGCGGAGAAGATGGGCACGCTATTCGATGAGCTCGCTTCCGCCAACCCCAGCATCATGAAAGACCCCGAACAGCGGCACGGTCTGAACGTATTTTTCACCCGTCTGCTGTTTTGTTACTTCGCCGAAGACACCGGAATCTTTGGTGAGAATCAGTTCACCAACGCGGTAGGCTCGCACACGCTGGAAGATGGCTCCGACACCGCCGATTTCATCCGCGACATGTTTGCCGCCTTGGATGAACCAGACCCGACGAAAAAGCCCAGCCACTTGGCGGACTTCCCTTATGTCAACGGCCGTCTCTTCCGCGCCGACGCCCACCTGACGGTGCCGCGCTTTCCCCCAAAGCCCGTGAGATGCTCATCGAGCTCGGCCGCCAGATTTGGCTCAACATCAACCCAGACATCTTCGGCTCCATGTTCCAGGCAGTCGTTGCACCAGGCAAGCGCTCCAACTTGGGCCAGCACTACACTTCAGTGCCCAACATCCTCAAGACCATCGAGCCGCTATTTATGGATGATCTCAAAGAGGAGTTCGACAAAGCCTACGACAGCACCAACAAGTTAGATAAGCTTCTCAACCGCATCGCCCGCATCAAGGTCTTCGACCCAGCCTTTATGCGCAAATCAAGTCTCTCATGCGAGAACCAAGTCCTAGCGGCAATAGCCGCTTAGCATGAAGGGCGATGACTCTAGCTACGTAAACAGTCCATGGATTGTGTTCTTGGACGAACTACCCATACACCTGCCGTATCCCTCCACTGACCTTGAAATGAGCCTAGTCATGCAGAACTTTTCTCAGGCCTCTACAGAACTTGTTTCCAACCTGCACAAGATCGAATCAGAACTTAACCTCGACAAGCGCACCAGTGCGGAAGATCAACTTAAGGTTCCAATTCACAATTTTCTAACTGAGGGGCCTGACCCCCGGAAAGTGGACACATCGGGGGCTAGCTATGCTGCTGTGGTCAGTATAGCCGAAGACTTGGTTTC
>NZ_JBEHFM010000014.1:0-66124 GCF_040225675.1 Corynebacterium sp. KPL2680 | reverse complement strand
AGCACGTGCTGGCCCCTGACACCATCACACTGCATGCTCTATCGAAAGGTAGAAACACCACTCAAACGGACTTGACCGAACCCGGCCGCGCGTGGTGGCAATGGTGGGCGCCTTTGGCGATGATCGCTGTCTTCTTGGTGCTCCCGCCGGCGATTTACCAGGCGGTTTCTGGCACGGTATTGCTCGGCCTCATGGGTGGGCTTACCGTGCTTATTGCTTTTATCGATGCCGCCACATTCCGCTACTCATGGATCATCTTCTGGGTTGCGGGCATCGCTTATTTCGCGGCCATGGCGATGTACTTCAACGAGGGGACATGGATTTACCTGCCGGTAGTGGTCCTTTTGGCGTGGGGTGCTAGCAAATTGGGCGCCAAGGTGAGGAAGCGCTGATGGAAATCTGGCGGTTGGACCACCCTGAGGCCGGCCTGCTCGAGGTTGAGCGTGGCTACGATGCCGAGTTCGCTGAGCGGGGCGAATGGCCCAAGGAGCCAAAGGAATTTACGCCGGTGCTTGGCGATGCCCCCTTTATCCGCCGCATCCAGCTCTGGCGGAAGAATCCTGCACCCCGCATGCAGATCGTGGTCGACCACGAGGTTCGCAGCCGGCACGACAAGCCGCGTGGTGGCCATTATTCATTGCAGAAGAAGCTGGAAAGCGATCTCTCATTCAGTGAGAATAATGCGCCGCGGACTAAGCCTTATGTAGATATCCAAGCCACGCCCTTTGGGGAGATACAGGATGTCTACTACCGCGATGGGGAGGAGGCCGTGGCCTTTGATCCGCCGCCGGGCTCCTTGGGTAAAAAGCGGCGCCGGGCAATGGAAGAAAGCCCCTTCAAGCGCGTGCTGTATCCACTGCTCGGTGGGCTGGGGAAGTCCGGGTGGGCCATCGCGATGATTGTTTTGGCTCCTATTATTAGCCGCATCCTCTCGCGCTTGCTGCCGGATTGGGAGCTGCCAGATGTAGATTTTCCGGAGATTTACCTACCGCTGCCGAATCTGCCGAATCTGCCGGAGCCACCGCAGATTACCTTACCCGCGCCGCAGTTTGCGGTGCACTTTGCTCCGCCGGAGTGGGTGGTTTTCCTTATGGATTACAGCAGGGTGTGGATGCCTATAGTTATTGCCATTGCCTTTGGGGTGATGGCGGTGCGCAATGCAAAGAAGTCGGAGGCGAAGAAAAAGGAGTGGCAGAACCATGAAGATTCGCGGCGCGATTGATGCGGAGGGCCGGTGCAAGCATTGGCATTCCCCGCTCGACGTGGTGGCCAATAAGTGCGCGACCTGTGGCGAGTACTTTGCGTGCATGCTGTGCCATGCGGAGCTGACGGATCATGAGTTTGGGCCCATGCTTGTCGATGCCCCCGCTGCCCTCTGCGGTTCCTGTGGCCTCGAGATGGATTACCGGCTGTATTCCTCTGTCGAGGCATGCCCGCAGTGTGGGCATATGTTTAATCCCGGATGCAGTGGGCATGCCGGGATCTATTTTCAGGTCACCGCGTAAAACGGGAGCAGTGTTATTGGTTCAGGCCCAAGAAGCGGTTGACCAGGCTGTGGTAGGCGCGCACGGTGAGGTCGAGGTCCTCGAGGTAGAGGTGCTCATCGTGGCTGTGTAATTGCGAGTTGGCGCTGGCCATATCGCGGCCCTCGGCATGCATCGCGAAACCGTAGGCGTTGCCGCCCTTGCGTCGAGCGAAGCGGAGGTCGGAGCCACCGGTGGCATGGACGGGCACGACGTCTTTATCGGGGAAGAACTCTTTGGCGGTGGCCTCAATGGTGTGCCAGAGCTCGGTATCGGTGGAGGACTGGGTGGCATTTTCGGTGATGAGGTGTTCGATTTCTACCTCATCGGCGAGATCGCCCAGTGCGCTGCGGAGGAAGTCGTCCAAGTCTTCCTGGGTTTGTCCAGGGAAGGGGCGGATATCCATCTCGAGGTAGGCGTGGGAGGGAAGCACGTTGATGGCTCCGCCGGCACGCAGGACGGTCTCAGCGATGGTGGTGTGGCTAAAGGCATGGGCGTAGGCATCGAGGTTTCCGAATTTGGTGTAGTCACCGGTGCCATCGATAAGCTCTTTTTCGGTCTCAGGATCGAACTTGAAGGTGCGGACGAAGCCCTCCCAGATCTCGTTGGAGGCTGTGGGTGGCTCGGCTTCGGCGATGCGGCGGGCGACCTCGCCGATCTTTACGATGGCAAAGTCCTTGCCGTAGGGAGTCGAGCCGTGTCCGGCATCACCGGTGACGTGGAGGCGGCGCTGACCGGCGCCCTTTTCGCCCACGTTGAAGCCCACCGCGCCGGGCAGGTGGCTACCGCCGGTCTCGGAGAGGCAGTTCTTCCAGGAGAAGGCATCGGGGTGGTTTTCTGCCATCCACCGCACGCCCAGGCCACCGCGGGCCTCTTCATCGGCCATGCCCACGAAGGCAAGCGTTCCGCCGGGGTTGCCGGCGCGCGCTACCTCGCGGGTGACGGCGGCCATGGTGGCGGTAATAAAGAGCATGTCTACGGAACCGCGGCCGTAGAGCTTGCCATCTTCAATGAGGGCCTCGAAGGGTGGCTTGGTCCACTTGGGTTCGTCGACGGGAACGACATCGGTATGCCCCATAAGGGTGAGGGGCTCCTTGGCGGGATCGCCGGGTACGGTGACCACGATGGACACGCGGCCTGGGTGGGATTCAAAGCGCTCGATGGAGACGTCTTCACCGGCAAAAAAGTTCTCTAGCGTATCGGCATTGCGCACCTCAAAGCCGGAATCCGGGGTGAGGTCGTTTACGCAAGCATTGCGGATGAGTTCTTGGAGGAGTTCGAGGGTGTCATCGTAAAGCGTCATGCCCCTTAGGGTAATCCCGCGAAAAAAATTTTGTGATTTTGGCCAAAGTTGAACGGCGTTCAAGTAGGGTTCACTGCATGAGCATCATCGACATCGCCCGTGAGAAACCTCTGGAGCAAGGCAAAGGCCTTAACCAGGAAGAACTACTACAAGTACTGCAGGTTCCAGATTCCCAGCTGGAAGAGATTGCTGATATCGCCCACCAGACCCGCCTGAAGTGGTGCGGCCCGGACGTATCGGTCGAAGGCATTATCTCCATCAAGACCGGTGGTTGCCCAGAGGATTGCCACTTCTGCTCCCAGTCCGGCCTCTTCGAGTCCCCAGTGCGCGCAGTGCGCCTGAACATCCCTGAGCTGGTGGAGGCGGCACAGAAGACCGCCAAGACCGGCGCCACCGAATTCTGCATCGTTGCTGCGGTGAAGTCCCCGGATGACCGCCTGCTGGACCAGGTGGGCGAGGCCATCGCCGCCATTAACGATGCCGTTGACATCGAGATTTCCTGCTCCCTGGGCACCCTGACCCGCGAGCAGGCACAGCGCCTGAAGGACATGGGCGCACAGCGCTACAACCACAACCTGGAGACCTCCCGCTCCTACTTCCCCAACGTGGTCACCACCCACACCTGGGAAGAGCGCAAGAAGACCCTGGATTACGTGCGCGAGGTAGGCATGGAAGTCTGCTGTGGCGGCATCATCGGCATGGGCGAGTCCCTGGAGCAGCGCGCCGAGTTCGCAGCACAGCTGGCAGAGATCGATCCGTGCGAGGTTCCGATGAACTTCCTCGACCCTCGCCCGGGCACCCCGTTCGCTGACCGCCCGCTGGTTCCGCTGGGTGAGGGCCTGCGCGCCGTTGCTGCATTCCGCTTGGCGATGCCCTCCACCACCCTCCGCTTCGCCGGCGGCCGCGAGCTTTCGCTTGGCGATGACGGCACCGAGCGCGGTTTGCTCGGCGGCATCAACGCCATCATTGCCGGCAACTACTTGACCACCTTGGGTCAGGAAATCGAAAAGGATGTGGACATGCTGGGCCGCATCGATCTCCCGATCAAGGCTCTGTAGTGTCCGAGCCGAACTCTGAGTTGGCAACCGCCGTCCTGGCTGGAGACGAGCCAATTTTCCACCCTAATACCGGCAAGCCGATCGAAGAGGTCTTCACGCTGCACCCCGCTGCAGCCGCCGGCCTCGACGTGCCGCGCTACTGCCAGATCTGTGGCCGCCGCATGGTGGCCCAGGTGCGCCCCGATGGCTGGCACACCAAGTGCTCGCGCCACGGGGAGCTAGATTCTGAGTGGTTATACGTAGAGCAGCTACCAGAGAGCTAGCACTACCAAGATAAGGAGCCGCTGCCGCAAGGCAGGCGGCTTTTTTCTATTGAAAAAATGGCTTTGAACTGGGTATAGGTAAATCTACTTGCGAAATTTGGTGCGCTCTACTTTAGAGATTTGGTACGTCCTACTTGCGAAATTTGGTAAAAACTTGCAATCGCTTGATTAGATTGGTGGGTATGGATCCCGCTGTAGCCCATGCTCATCAGTCCGCGCTGCGATCGATTGCGCGCGTCGTGGAGGAGACGGCGCCGCACACGGAGGCAGGGAAGGCTTTGGGGGACATCGGCAAGCAGCTGCGTAACGGGCCGGTCATGGTGCTCACTGGGGCGGGGGTATCGACGGAATCGGGGGTTCCGGATTATCGCGGGCCGCGGGGCTCGCTGAGCAGGCACCGCCCGATGACGTATCAGGAATTTCGCCATGATCCGGCCGCTAGCCATAGGTATTGGGCGCGTAGCTTCGTGGGCTGGCGCGTGATGGATTCCGCGGCGCCGAATCGCACGCATTATGCGCTCGTGGAGTTGGAGCGCGCCGGGCTGGTTAATGGTGTGGTCACCCAAAACGTGGATGGCCTGCATAAACGAGCGGGTACGGAGAGGTTGGTGACGCTGCACGGTGATATGGAAACCGTGGTGTGTCTGCTGTGTGGTCACTATGAGGATCGCGGGCACTTCGATACGCGCCTAGCGGCCGCGAACCCGGGATACCTGGAGCGCCTAGTCGTGGAAAGGGACCAAGTTAATCCGGATGGTGACGTGACGCTGGATGAGAAAGATGTTGCGGCGTTCCGGATGGCGGGCTGCGAGCGCTGCGGATCGGAGCTGCTCAAGCCGGACGTGGTGTATTTTGGCGAGCCCGTGCCAGCCACGCGGCGGGATGCCGCCTTTGCGCTATTGAATGAGGCTAATTCGCTGCTGGTGGTCGGTTCTTCGCTGGCGGTGATGAGCGGTTATCGCTTTGTGCTTGAGGCGAAGAAGCAGGGCAAGCGCGTGGCCGTTATCAATGGCGGGCCAGGCCGCGGGGATAAGAAGGTGGATACGCTGTGGCGCACGCAGGTGGGCCCGGCTTTTGATGCCTTGCTCGATGAGCTGGAGATTTAATTAACGCGGCGTGTGCTCCACCATCCTGAGCAGCGTGCGCACGATGGCGTGCACGCGCCTATCCATGGGCATATCTTCGTGCATGACCACGGCGTGGCGGTCAAAATCTTGGATATAGATATTGCGCACCGCACCCTCAGGAGCGCCCCCTGGGTCGAGGAAGCAGGTCTCGGGCGGGACAACGACGGCATCGGAACGCGTGGCGATGCAGGTGTAGCTCACGCCGGATTCGAGGTCGCCGTCGCGGTTGACATCGCGAAGCACCTCGCTGCCTACCACCTGGTCCATGCCGGCGGGGCCAAACCAGCCATCGATAATGGAGCGGATCACCGCCTCTTGGCGTTGGGTGCGAATGAGGCGACTGGCGATGCCCCCGTGGGTCGTCCCATGATTAGGTGCGCTAATGCTCATGAGGTGGATGACCTTTTCGGCGCCGCCGTCCATGCGCATCCAGTACCGCGCGAGCAGGCCACCCTGGGAGTGGCCTACCAAGATGACCTTTTCTGCCCCGGTCACGGCGAGCACGGTATCGATATAGGCGCCGAGCTGCTGCGAAGATTCCGGGATGGTCTGCGTGGCGCGATGGCCATAATCAGGGGCAAAGACCGCCCAGCCGTCCCGGCGCAAGATATTGCCCATAATTTGCCAGACGCCCTTGGTATCGCAGGTGCCATGCACCAGGATGACCGGCCAGGGGCGTTTGTCGCTCGGGCGGGCGCCCCAATCGTCTTCGAAAACGCCGCGCGGCTTAGTGCGCGCGCCGAGGGGGAGGGTCCTTGCGGCATCGGCATCGAGGGCGGAATCGCCGGGGCTGGACTTGTTCTTTTCGGCCTTGAGGCGGCCAACGATCTCGTCGGCGACGTCATCCTGCAAAGCACTGGCCGCGGCTGGGGAAGCGATGCCAAGGCGTGGCGAATCTTTTTCTTCGGGTGCATCTTCCTCGTTTACGCGCCCGAATTTGAGGAGTTGTTCAGAAATAATGCTTTTCAACTCTGCAAGAGATTCGACAGCCATGCCTCCCAATCATACGCGTTAATGCAGGTAAATGGCCTCTTTGGAAAAGTTGAAGAAATTTATGGGCAAGGCCTTGACCTCACGCCACAATCTTTGTAAACTTAGGCTTGCCTAATCACGGGCGGTGCTTACGGCGTAGGGCGCTCCACTCCTTGCCGCTAAGTGCCAGAGATTAGTCATGGGGAGAGGGCCCGCCGATGCGCAGTCGGCGGGCCCTCGTTTATGCAAGAAAACTTGCACGATTATCGCGGGCCGCTTAGCCTTGCTAATTGTTCAGGATTTCTTGCACGATTGGAGTAAGAGTGAGCCCGCGAAAGTATGAGCATCCAGCCATCGAAGAACTAGAATTCGTCCGTGTTCTGGCCGCAGTAAGCGATCCCATCCGGTTGGAAATGGTTAAGCGCATGGCGGACGGCCAAGAGCACGATAGCTTGAGGCTTGCCGATGACCTCCCGAGATCTACCCTGACGTATCACACTCGACAGCTCCGCGAAGCGGGAGTGACGTGGACAAGAAGTAAGGGTCGAACCTGTTTGATTTCTTTGCGGAGCCAAGACTTGAATGAACGTTTTCCGGGCTTGCTTGATGCGGTGATTGACAATGCTTAAGCAGCTGTGGCCGTTTGTCATAGGTAGCGTGGCCCTCGGCTTAGATGCATATGTTATTGCTGGCTTGCTGCCGCAGATTGCGGAAGACTTGGGCACGAACGGCAGCATGGTTGGCTTGGGCGTCACCGCTTTTACCGGTGCGTACGCTGTATCTGGTCCGCTGTTATCGGGTAAAGCGGGCAAGAATCCGCGTAGCGCCCTGCTGGGCGCAATCGCTGTATTTTCTCTGGCGAATATTATGACTGCCGTATCACCTACGGTGGGAGTTTTTATCGTCTCGCGGCTAATTGCTGGTGTGGCGGCGGGAGTCTATTCGCCGTTGTCCTCAGCGGTTGCGGGTGTGTCTGTCGCAGCAGAGCGTCGCGGGCGCGCACTGTCATTGGTTCTAGCTGGATTGGCGGTGGGAACTGTCGTGGGTGTGCCGGTGGGATTGGGTGTCGCTGAGCAGTTAGGCTGGCGGGCTACTATTGGGTTGGGTTCGCTAGTTGGCATAGTGGCGATGGTAGGTATAGCGTTGCGCAATCCGAGTGCCGTACCGGCTGTGTCTTCTTCCTCGCTGAGACAGCGAGTCCGAGTCATCGGCCGAGTAGATAATTTGCTTACGGTCCTAGTTACTTTCTTTGTGGGAGTGGGGTCGTTAGGTTTGTACACCTATATTTCTGTCGTGCTCGGTCGTGTGCAGGTAGACACCATTGCGGGCATGTGGATATGGGGTATCGGTGGCGCAGTGGGCGCATTTGGAATCGGGCGGGTGCTCGATAAGGTAGACAGTTCTCGCACGTTAACGTTAATAATCATTGCTTTACTTGCGGCTGATTTCGCGTTATTACTGCTCTTCCCTTCGAGTCATGTGGTGGCAGCGGTGTGCCTATTTGCATGGGGGCTTTTGGGCTGGGCTTCTATGGCGCCGCAACAAAATACCATGCTCAGTGCGAACCCTGATGAAGGTGCGACTGCAGTCGCTGCGAATGCATCTGCAAACTATCTGGGCTCAGCTGTTGGTTCTGCAGTAGGGGGTCTTTTGCTTCCTTCATCCACGGGGCTTTTGCTTGCTGCGCTATTTGCAATTTTATTAGGAATCGCATGCAATGTTGGAGTCGGCACTCTTTCTCGCGCTCGGTCCGGCGGGCATGCGGCTTAGGCACCCCAAGGACTACTAAACTTTATTCCCATATCGGCAAAAGTTAAACGCTTTTTGTGGCTCATACCGCTGATTTTCGCGCATTAAATGAGGCATTCGTTTTTCGGAGTACGCGGTGCACTGTGAGTACTTCGCCATATTCTTTTGCCACTGTGGTGTCGAAGGGTACGGTTTTTCTTTCCTTTAATCGTGCAGCGGAGAGCTTCTAAAAGTCCGATCTTTCCGCCTTCCAGTCAGAGAAGCATGATTCCGGGGTGCAACTCGGATAAGGACTGCGGTATTTGCAATAAGGTTCGTTAGCGGTTTGAAACCGTTCCACTATCCGTTCATCGGGTTCTGAATTCCTAGCTTCAGAGATTACGTTGACACCGATGATGGTTGAAAGCCGACAAGCCCTGCCCCTTCGCTGGTGATATCAGCAGAGCTTTAACTCAGGCTATCTCGGTATAAACCTATCTCGGTATAAACAATGTATGGCACGGAGCACTGCCGTGCTGCGCGGTCCCCGCTAAACTCGCCGTTATGACCGATCTGCAGCATGTCCACTCCGTAGATGAAGCGGTGACTCGCTTAATTGAGCATTATGAAACCTCATGTGAGTTGGGGCGTGAGGCCCTTGCCTCGGGCACCCTCGATGATTATCGCCACGTGGTCTATCCCAAGGTCACGGTGGAGATTCGTAAATGGCAGCCGATTGACCGCTCCGAGCCCTTTGGCTATGTGAATGAGGCGGGGAAGTACTCCGCGGTCATCTCTAAGCCGCACATCATCCGCGAGTACTTGCACGAGCAGCTGACTCGGCTGACTAACAATTATCCGTGCGATATCTTCGTGGGCCAATCGGATGAGCGCATTCCGCCGGAATACATCAAAGATGCCCCGGCGGCGCCGCAGGAACGCGGCCCTATCCCGCGCCCGACCTTGGATGAAGTCAACGATGCGATTATTGATGGTGAGTGGGATGCCTTTCACGGCGAAGAAAAGCCGCTATTTCACTTCGGAGCGCAGCGCTTCGATATTGCCTGTGCGCGCATCGAGCACTACACCGGCGTCGAGGTCGATACGGTGCAGAAATACATTCTGTTTACCAATTACGCGATGCATACCACGGAATTCGTGAAATTCGGCCTGCGCGAGCTGACCAAGGAGGATTCGCGGTATACGGCGCTCGTATTGCCCAATGGGGAGACCATTCATCCCAATGATGCGGTGGACCTCGACCTGGATGGGCTGACGCTGACCTCGCGCTTTCAGATGCCCCGGTTCGATCTCATTACCGCGGGCGGCGATGGCATCACGATGATCAACATTGGTGTAGGGCCATCGAATGCCAAGACGATTACGGATTGCTTGGCCGTGCTGCGGCCGGAGGCCTGGATCATGATTGGCCACTGCGCCGGCATGGATGGGCGCATGCGCATCGGTGACTTGATCTTGGGCAATGCCTACGAGCGCCACGACCACATCTTGGACCGGCAGGTGGTTTCTTCCACACCGATTCCGGCCATTCCAGAGGTCCAGCGCATGCTGGAGGCATCCGTGGATGAGGTCTACGGCAGCGATAATTCGCTCATGCGCACCGGCACGGTGCTATCGACCGATGACCGCGATTGGGAATGGCGCACCAGCCGGGATCTGTGGGAGTGGTTGCGCACTTCTACCGCGGTAGCGGTGGACATGGAATCGTGCGCCTTGGCAGCAAATGGGTACCGCTACCGCGTGCCTTATGGCACGCTGCTTTCCGTATCGGATCTGCCGCTGCACGCCGTGCCGAAGCTGCCGGCACAGGCCCAGGCGTTTTATTCCAACTCCAAGGAAGCCCACGTCATGTGCGCCGTGCGCGCGGTGGAACAGCTGGCAGAAAACCCGGAGCGCCTGCGCACGCGCAAGCTGCGGCGCACGTTGGGAGAGGTTCCTTTCCGGTAGCTGCTTTCCCTTGGTAGGTATCGCTAGTTAAACTACAAAGAAAGCCCATGACGCAAAAGGAGCCGCGCAATCGTGACTGAGAATTGGATCCACCCGGACCGGGAGAACCTCACCTGGGAAGTCTTCGGCGAAGCGAGCCGGAATCTTTCGGAGCAAATCGTGGAATCCGGCTGGTTTCCTGACTTGATCGTGGGCGTTGCCCGCGGCGGCCTGATCCCAGCCGGTGCCATTGGTTATGCCATTGGGGTTAAGGCCATGGGCGCTATCAATGTGGAGTTCTACACCGATATTGGCCAGACCTTGGACGAGCCGATCATCTTGTCCCCGCAGTTGGATACGGATTCCCTGAAGGGCAAGAAGGTACTCGTCGTTGATGACGTGGCCGATTCCGGCAAGACCCTGGATCTGGTGGTGAACTTCTTGGAAGAAACCGCCGATGAGGTGCGTTCCGCTGTGGTGTACACCAAGCCGAAGACCATCTTTGAGCCGGATTACTCGTGGAAGAAGACGGATAAGTGGATCAACTTTGCTTGGTCGGTGCTGCCGGTCATCACGGCGGATGGCTCCTTTCAGGAAGGCTCGTAGTAGCTACTAGTATGTGCAGGCGTGATTAACGAGCAGCCTGCGCCCACCGGCGTCATCGCCAGTTTCCGCTTTGCCTTTTCCTCACCTGCGCGTTTGCGCAAGGAGGTGCTCGGCGGACTGGCGGTGGCGCTTGCTTTGATCCCGGAAGTTTTAAGCTTTTCTATTCTCGCCGGCCTCGACCCGCGGGTGGGGCTATATTCTTCGGTGATTATGGCGATGGCCATCGCCTTTACCGGCGGGCGCCCCGCCATGATTTCCGCGGCGGCGGGTGCGGTTGCCCTGGTAGTGGCACCGCTCGCGCACGAGTATGGGCACGATTACGTGGTGGCGGCGGTGCTTGCGGCCGGTATCATCCAGGTGCTGTTGGCGTGGGTGGGCATTGCCAAGCTCATGCGTTTTATCCCGCGTTCGGTGATGACGGGATTCGTCAATGCGCTGGGCATTATGATGTTTACCGCGCAGCTGCCGCACCTTATCGATGTCCCTTGGATGGTCTATGTGCTGGTGGCCATTGGCCTAGCCATCATGATCGTTTTGCCGCGGTTTACCCAGGCAATTCCGGCGCCGTTGGTGACCATCGTGGTGGTAAGCATCATCGCCGTCGCGGCAGGGTGGAAGGTGCCGGATGTGGCGGACCAGGGCGAGTTGCCCACGACGCTGCCGGGCCTTTTCATTCCGGATATTCCGTGGAACCTGGAGACCCTGCAGGTAATTGCGCCCTATGCCTTTGGGATGGCGCTGGTGGGCCTCATGGAATCGCTGCTGACGGCAAAGCTTGTCGATGACATTACGGATACCCATTCCGATAAGACCCGCGAGTCCTTTGGTCAGGGCATTGGCAATATATTGGCCGCGGCGATTGGCGGCATGGGCGTGTGCGCGATGATTGGCCAGACCATGATCGGCGTCAAGGTGTCTCAGGCGCGCACGCGCTTGTCGACGTTCCTTGCGGGCGCCTTCCTCCTCGTGCTGTGCCTGCTTTTCGGCGAGGCGGTAGGCCGCATTCCGATGGCCGCGCTGGTCGCGGTGATGATTCTCGTCGCGGCGACGACGGTGAATTGGCACTCCATCCGCCCGCGCACGCTCAAGTTGATGCCGCTTTCTGAAATCCTCGTCATGCTGCTGACGGTCGCGGGCACGCTGGCCACGCATAACCTGGCGGTAGGAGTGGTCTTAGGCGTGGTGGCTGCATCGATTGGCTTTGCCCGCCGGGTGGCACACCTCGTGGAGGTTGAGTTGGTAGACGGATATACCTACGTGGTGCATGGCCAGCTCTTCTTCGCCTCCTCGAATGATTTGGTCTACGCCTTTGATTACACGCTTGATACGGACTTCGTGGTGGTGGACCTTACCGATGCCGAGGTCTGGGATGCCTCGACGGTGGCGACGCTGGATGCGGTGCAGAAGAAGTACGCGGATCGTGGCATTGAAGTGGAGTTTCGGGGCCTCGATGGGGCGAGCGCGCAGCGCCTGGAGCGCCTGAGCGGCCAACTGGGTGATTAATATCACATTGCGGGCCTGATGTGCATAAGCGTACTAGCTGCAGGGGGTTGGATGGAGTGGGCTAGCGCGGCGAGATCGTCTATTTAGGTCGATGACCTCGAACTATTAGGCGATAGTAACTTCGCGCCGTGGGGCAGCTTTGTCTTAACTAACTTAGGTGATCCAATCTGAAAAATGCCTCTGAGGTGCGGGTTTGATTAAGCATACCTTGCTAGACGGAGGATTTTATTTCGGTATTGTAGTGCCTACAACCAATTAATTGATTCCTACAGAAAGGATTTAGCAATGGATGAGAAGCTGCAAACCCTGCTAAACAATCAGGTCATTAACGAGCACGGTGCCGCTATGGTCTACACCCAGCTGGCCTACGAGATGGATAACCTGTCCTTCCCGGGTATGCGCGACTGGTTCATGGCGCAGGCTGGCGAAGAGCGCGTCCACGCACAGAAGCTTGCGGATCACCTCTTGGCACGCGGCTACCGCGTAGAGCTTAACGATATCCCGGTTGGCTCCATCAAGGCTGCCACCCCGCTGGATGCATTCGAGGCTTCCTTGGCTCACGAGCAGAAGGTCTCCGAGCAGATTCGCGAGATCGCTCGCGTTGCCCTTGACATTCAGGATCTGGACTCCCGCCAGCTCATTGACTGGTTCCTGGCTGAGCAGATCGAGGAAGAGGACACCGTTTCTGAGATTATTGACCAGATCAAGCTCGTGGGCAACGATGGCGCTGGTCTGCTGCGCATCGATTCCCGTTTGGCTAACCGCAACTCCTAAGTTGTGAATAACAAACCCATCAAGATTTAAATCAATCCTCCCATGGCACTGCGCTGCTGTGGGAGGATTGACGTATGTCTGCACACCTGAAAGCAATCCTCTCTGCCGTCTTAGCGGTCTTGGCACTAAGTCTCATCATCGGTGCTGCGGTCATCTCAAGCCACGTGACCCTCGGCATCTTTTTGACCACCGCGGCGCTCATGCTGAGCCCGTTTGCGGGGGTGGTGATGCTGGCGTGTGGGGTCATCGGCAAGCGCGGGCTGGTCAACCGTTCTTTATATTCCCTGAGCGGAATGCTGATGCTGGCCTCGCTGGCCGTGCTCATCGTTTTGCCGATGGCGCAGGCGACGCTGGCGCTGGTGATTTTTATCGCCGGTACCGCGGTAGGGATTGTGGCAGTGCAAACCCAAGCTACTAGGCGCGCATAAACTGGATGCATTATGCCGAAGTTGCTGTTTGATCTGTACGGCGTGCTGCTGCGCCCCGCCACGCCGGAAGCGCACGCTGAACTAGAGCGCTTCCTCGCGCCTGCGAACCCGGAGGCCTTCTGGGAGGCCTATAACTATTTCCGGCCGGATTACGATGCCGGAATTTTTAGCGATAGCCACTACTGGAATGAAATAGCCGCCCGCGCGGGAATGGGGTCCATTGACTGCGCTGGGGCCGTGGCCTGCGAGAATCAGTACCTGCGCGAGGCTGACCCAGAGATGATAGCGCTGGTTAAAGGGCTCATCGGGGAGGGCTTTAGCGTGGGGATTTTATCCAATATCCCCACAACCCTGGCGGAGCAGGTGCGCGCGCAGCACCCGTGGTTGGCAGAGTGCGCGGCGGTAACGCTGAGCTGCGATATTGGGGTGGCCAAGCCGCACCCAGAGGCCTACCGAGTGGCGGTGGACGCGCTCTCAGCGCAGCCCAAGGACACGCATTTTTTCGATGACCGCATCGACTACATCGAGGGCGCCACTTATTGCGGGTTGCAAGCCCACCTGTTTACCGGGATCGACTCCGCGCGCGAGGTTTTACGCGGTCTGGAGTGAGCGGCCCAGCTCCAATGGTTCGCGCAATAGCTGATCGGTAGCCACGGTACGGGCGACGGCGCGCACGATTTCTTTGTGGCTGGGAATCATGCGCAGCTCTAGGTCCTCCGAGGCGGAATCGCGGACGGTGGAGGCAAAAAGTTGGGGCGCGCGGGAATCGCCGGTAAAGGCCCCGCCGGCAATCACCACGGTTTTCGGCGAGTATTCGTGGACCATCTCCGCCGTAATCTGGCCCAGCTGGCGGGCCCGCTCATCCAAAATGGCGCGCACGGCTGAATTGGATTCGGCGATGGTCGCGACCTCGGGCAGGGTATTGGCCTCGATGCCGTGGCGGCGCACGGCGTCCAGAATGGACTGGGTGGCCAAGAGGTGTTCGGAAGCGCCGTGCCCCAGTAGGTCAGAGCGGGTCTGTGGCAGCGGGATGATGGAATTTACCTCGTCATCGGCGGATAGCGCTGATCCTAAAGAATCGTCCGCGAAGAGCAGAAGCACGCGCTCGTTCGTGCCAATCTCGGCGGCCTGGGTCTCCGAGCCCAAAATGGCGGAAATGGCGGAGGTAACCACCACGGGGACGCTAAATTGGAAGCGCAGGCGCGCCGCGATATCCACACCGTGCCAGCCCAGATTGTCTGCGGTGACTAGGCCCTCTTCATCCACGGTGCCCGAGGTGGTAATTCCTAAGGCCACGAGGCGGCGATCCAGGCCCGTCATCATGCGGTTGATGCCGGCCATGATGTGTTCAAGAAAGTCTTCCTCCGTCAGGCGGGCGACAGGAGTGGTGATTTCTTCCTCCGCAACGGTGCGGCCCTTGATGTCATAGAGGCCGATATAGGTCTCGGAGGTGCCGACGGCGATGCCGCCGAGTACCCAGTTATTATCCGCGGCCTCGAGGGGAACTGTAGGGCGGCCTCGGCCCTGGGATTGGGTGAGGTCGGTGCGCTCTTGGATGAGTCCTGCGTTTAGGAGCGCGGTGGTAGCGCGGGTAATGGTGGGCTGGGAGAGTCCGGTGGCTTCTACCAGCTCACTACGGGTAATGATCGGGTTCAGGCGCACCAGGTGAAGGCACTTAGCGGCCGGTGTACGGGGGCGCGTGAACACGGGGCCAGGTTTGATCATGAAAGAAAGTATATGTGTCACAGACTGCTTTGTCTAATCTATTCATAGGTGTACGTACCGAATGGTCTAAAGGTGGAGGTAGGCCAAAAATTCCCTATGCTGGGGCGCATGCGATCAGTAGCGGTTTATTGCGGCTCCGCCGTGGGCAATTCGCCCGCGTATAGCGCAGCGGCGCAACACTTGGGCGGCGAGCTTGCCCGTCGCGGGCTGAACTTGGTTTATGGCGGCGGAAATATCGGCCTCATGCGCGAGGTTGCCAATTCCTGCCTGAATGCTGGCGGCACCGTTACTGGCGTCATGCCGCAATCTTTGGTGGATTTAGAAATCTCCCATCCAGGCTTGACCCGGCTTGAGGTAGTGGATTCTATGGCCGAGCGGAAAACCCGGATGGAGCAGCTGGCGGATGCCTTTATCTGTTTGCCCGGCGGCGTGGGCACGTTGGAGGAAGTAACAGAGGTACTGACCCAACAACAGCTGGGCAGCATTCGCGAGCCCGTTGGCTTGGTTGACGTGGAAGGTTTTTGGCAGCCCTTTTATGACATGTATGCCGCCATGGCTGAGGCGGGCTTCATCCTTCCCCGCTTTGTAAAAGCACTGGTAATAGAGGAAAATCCCGCGGCCGTGCTGGATGGTTTTGCCCAGTGGCACTACCCAGGCACGAAGTGGAACAACGATTAGCTAACAAGTTTGCAACATTTGGGTGGGCCTGGGTGGCCTATCAACAAGATAAAGGGTTAGACTTCCCTCTTATGAGTTCTGAGCAGACCGCTAAGCGCCAGCCCTCTCTACTGGACGCTTCGTGCGATAACTTCGTTCACGACCTAGCCGAGCTATCCCCAACAGATGCAACCGCGTGGGGCATTGACGGTTTTGAAGGCGAATTGCAGGATTTTTCCCCCGACTATTTTGAGGCTGTTGCTGATCGCACCCGCGACATGGTTGCGGATCTAGATGCCTTGGATGACACCACCGATGAATCCGATGATGAGGATGACTTCGATGACGTGGATTACGTCACCGCAGCCGTCTTGCGGGATCGGCTCTGTTTAGATCTGGATTTGCACCATCACGGCGAGGATATTCGCAGCCTTAATAATATTGCCTCGCCCGTCCAGACCATCCGGGACTCGCTGTTGCTTATGCCGCAGGATACCGAGGAGGACCGCGAGGCCATTCGCTCCCGCCTGTCCAAGGTCAAGAGCTCCCTGGATGGCTACCGCGAGTCCCTGAAGGAAGCGGCCTCCCACGGCATGGTGGCACCGCACCGTCAGATCTCTGAGGTCATTGTGCAGTGCGAGCGGCTTGCCGATGCCGATTCCATGCTCGAGGGCCTCGGCCTCGCCCCCGACTCCGCCGAGGTGAAGAATGCCAAGGAGGCCTTTGGCGAGTTCTCGGATTGGCTGTCTAATGACCTGCAGCCGCAGTCCTCTAATAAGGACGCGGTGGGCCGCGAGCGCTACGAGCGCTTTTCCAAGCTTTTCGTTGGCGATTCCGTGGACTTGGACGAGGCCTATGAATGGGGCCTTGACCAGGTGCGCTACCTGCGCGGGGAACAGGAAAAGATCGCGCACGAGCTTTATGGCCCGGAGTGCTCGGTGCGTTCTGCCATGCGCAAGCTTAACCACGAGGAACGCTATACCCTGCGCGGTACCGATGCCCTGGTGGAGTGGATGCAGAGCAAGGCCGATGCGGTCATCGCCGAGCTCAACGGCAAGGAATTCGACATTCCGGAAGAAGTCGAAGAGATCGAGTGCCGTATCGACCCAGCGGGCACCGGTGGCATCTTCTACACCCCGCCCAGCGATGACTTTTCGCGCCCAGGCCGCATGTGGTGGTCCGTGCCGGAGGGCCAAGATACCTTCCACACCTGGCAGGAGCTGACCACCGTGCACCATGAGGGTGTGCCGGGCCACCACCTGCAGCTGGGTTCTGCCCTGGTACAAGAGGATTTGAACCTGTGGCGCCGCGCGGTGACCTGGAACTCCGGCCACGGCGAGGGCTGGGCCTTGTACGCTGAGCAGCTCATGGCCGAGCTGGGCTACATGGACGATCCTGGCGTGCGGATGGGGCTGCTCGATGCCCAGCGCCTGCGCGCGGCCCGCGTCGTGGTGGATATCGGATTGCACCTGGGCAAGAAGCTGCCGGACTGCACCGTATCCGGCGTATGGGATAAGGCCCACGTGAAGACCTACATGCGCGAAAACACTGCCATGGATGATGCGAACCTCAACTTTGAGGTCAACCGTTACCTGGGCTGGCCGGGCCAGGCGCCGTCCTATGCCTTGGGCCAGCGCCTGTGGCAAGAAACCCGCGCCGCCGCCGAGGAGCAGGGTATGAGCGCCCGCGAATTCCACTCCGAGGCCCTGGCTCTTGGCTCGGTGCCGATGTCGGTGCTGCGCGAAGCCGTGCTCAATAACTAAGCGCGCAGGCTAGCCGCGCACGCTAGCGCCGTGTGGAAAACTTGCTGACGGCCCTGATGAGCTGCGGCAAGTATCCCGCAATGACCAGCACGGCGATGAGGCGGGTAAGTTGCACCGCAATCACCACGGGGCCAGCCCCGCCTTCTGCGGAGAGCGCGAGCACGGTCTCTAGCGCGCCGGGGCTGGTGGCCAGGTAGGCCTCGAAGTAGCTGATATTGAGCCAGTGCATCAGCGGCCACGCCGTGGCCGCACAGAGGCCGAGGACCGCCGCGATAGAAAGAATCGTCGCGGGAAGCTGCTTGGCAAAGGCCTTGAGCGAGGGGAGAGAAAGACCGCCGCCGCAGACCCATCCGATGGATAAAAAGGCAATAACCTTAAAGGCATAAATCGGCTCCAGCGTATGCCCCTCCGGCAGGAAGAACGAGGCCAGCACCGTCAAGATCAGCGGGCCGAGGACCGCCGCTGCGGGCAGGTGCAGGAATTTGCCAAGCCTTTCGCCGACCAGCGCGATAACGAGCACCAATGCGATGATCCACCAGGTGGTTTCCGCCTCGAGCCTTAAGTCACCGCCCCTTCCGGCAGGCGTATCGAGGAAGGTCACGACGGCGGGAAGGGATACGGAAACGATCAATAACCGCAGGTATTGGGTGAGCGCGACGTAGCGGTAGTCGGCACCGAGTTCATCGGCAAGCGCGGGCATGAGCGAGGCACCGCCGGGAAGCATAGACAGGATACCGGTTTCGGAGGAGACGTCCCGTGGCCGCTGGCGGTGCAGCATGACGCCGCAGAAGATGCCCAACGCGATGGTGACAAAGGATATGGTTATGGCCGCCGGCAGGTAACCCACCAATTGGCCAAAGGAGACCACCGTCAGTGGCAGCGCGGCCATGATGCCGATGAATCCGCGCGATAGCCCATAAAATTTGCGGTTGACCTTGAGGTCCTCGCCGGTGATAAGCGCCATGGCGCCGGAGGCGATGATCGCGGCCAAAATCCACGCGGCCGGCACGTGCCACATGCTAAAAAGCCAGCCCAAGAGGATGGAGACGGGGACCACGATGCCCCACCGCAGGATGGTGTGGGTATCTACGCTCATTCCCCAGTGCCGTTTAGCCACGTATTCTCCCATCTTCTGCTCGTCTCCGATCGAGTCTAGACCTCCCCGCCGCGGGGTTTATGATCTCGTCATGGATATCGACGTGGCGCAGTGGGCGGTGCTCCTTGTGGGAGCGGCGGGGGCAGGCTGGATCGACGCGGTCATCGGCGGGGGAGGCCTCGTGCTTATTCCGCTATTGCTTGCCGTGGTTCCGGGGCTCGCGCCGGCAACGGCGCTGGCCACCAATAAACTTGCGGCGGTATCCGGCACGGCATCGGCCGCCGTGACCTTGGTACGCAAGGTGCGCCCGCCCGCAGGGGAGCTAGTTCGCTACGCCCTCATCGCGCTCGTGTGCGCCGGGCTGGGCGCGAGTGTGGCGGCGAATCTTAATAGTGACATCATGCGCCCGCTCATTATCGTGCTGTTAGTGGTGGTGGGGGTCTTCGTGACCTTTAAGCCGAGCTTTGGCACCACCGAGTCTCCCGGCATCCGCGGCGGATGGCGCACCTGGGCGGGGCTTGCGGCGGTCGCGGCCATCTCCTTTTATGACGGCATCTTTGGCCCGGGTACCGGCATGTTCCTGATTATGGCCTTTACCTTCATCTTCTCCCAGAACTTCTTAAAATCCGCGGCGATGGCCAAGGTGGTCAATACCGCCACGAACCTCGGTGCGCTGGTGACCTTCATCCTTGGCGGCCACGTGTGGTGGACCCTTGGTATCGCGTTGGCCGCCGCCAATATCCTCGGCGCCCAGGTGGGCGCGCGGACGGTGCTGAGCGGCGGAACGAAGTTTATCCGCTACGCCCTGCTTACCTTGGTCGTGGTCATGAGCTGCTATCTATCCTGGCAGCAGTGGGGTTAGGCTACATCCGGTTCTTGGTCCGCGCGGTGGCAATGGCATTCCATGGATCCTCGGGCCACGGGTGCTTGGGGTAGCGCCCGCGCATATCGGCGCGCACCCCGGCGTAGGGGCCGGACCAGAAGCTAGCAAGATCATCGGTTACCGCTAGCGGGCGGCCGGGGGGGAGAGCAAGTGAAATTGCACGCGGTTGCCGCAGTACTCCGGGGATTCGGCCAGGCCGAAGCACTCCTGCAACTTGATGTGGACCACGGGGCGCTCGCCCGACCAATCGATTTTGGCATCGCGGCCGGAGGGCACTGGGAGGCGCTGAGGTGCGAGCTCGTCTAAGCGGGTGGCTTCGGGCCAGGGAAGCAGGCGCTGCAGGGCGGGGTACATGTCTATCTTGGCGGTGGGGGTTCCCGCCGCAATCTGGTGCAGCTCGGGCCCAAGCCACTCGGCGGGATCGGCGGCATCGACATCCGGCCACGGATCGCCGTAGTGCGCGTGCAGGTGGCGGAGCCTATCTTTCAAGCTCTGGGCCTTCTCGCTGAAGGTGAATAGGCCGAGGCCCTCTTCGCGGATGCCGGCGGCAAGGGCCTGCGCAGCGGCATCGCCGGTGACCTTGACCGGGGTTTCGGACAGCACAATCGCCTCGGCCGCCCGGACTTTGATCCCGCGCACGCGGCCCCCGCGCAGGAAGGCGCGGGTTTCTTCTGTGACGCCGATGGCATCCAGCGCGGCGGACTCTGCGATGCGAGCGGCGGTGCGGATGATGGGGTTTCCAGCATTGGAAAGGGTGACCTCCGCGATGGCGAGCCACGGCGAGCCGGCCAGCCCGGAGTTATCCAGCAGCCGGGCGCGGGTGCCGCTGGCCAGCAGATAGTCTTCGCCCACGCGCTTGGCCACCTGCTCGGGATAGGCGGTGGCGACGACCTCGCCGGGGTCAGCGGGTCCGAGATCCTCCACCAGGCGGGACAGGCGCTTGACTTCCTTCTGCGGTGCGGGGCGACGGGTGAGATCGGTGGTGTTGGTGGGGGCATCGGCAAGCGCGGCGATGGTGGGGGCCGCCTGGCTGCCGTGCCGGATAAGGGCCGCGCCGAGGCGGGGATCGGTGGGCAGGAGGGCGAGCTCTTGCGTCGCACCAATGCGCTCGAGGGTGGCGCGCGCGGCCGCAAGGGCTTGGGCGGGCGGCGGATCGAGCAGCGGGAAATCCGGGCCCGCGCCCCAGCAATCCAAAAACAGCGCAGCCTGCGTGAGATCCGCGGACAGGATCTCCGGCGTAGTGTGCGGGGAAAAGTGCTGGTAATCGTCCTGGGAATAGCAGCGAATGACCGTACCCGGCGCCTCACGCCCGGCACGGCCCGCGCGCTGGTCCGCGCTCGACCTCGATGTGGAGACCGTCACCAGGCCAGACATGCCGCGCTGTGCATCGCGCCGGGGAACGCGGGCCAGCCCGGCATCTACCACCACACGCACGCCAGGCACCGTCAGCGAGGATTCCGCGATGGACGTCGCCACCACAATGCGCTGCTCATCGGTATAAAGCGCGGCATCTTGCTCCGCGGTGGTCTGCTTGCCGTGCAGCGGGAAAACATTATGGCCCTGCAGCTCCTCGCACACCAGGTTGACCTCGCGCACGCCGGGCACGAAGACCAGCGTTGATTCGTGTTGGCGGGCTGCCTGCTTGGCGATGCCCCCGTAAAACTCCCGCGACCCCGCCGCGCGCCCCGGCTGTGGTGCGTACTGGATATCCAGGGGATAGGTCACCGCCTCGGTGGTATGGATGGGCGCGCCCATGAGCTGGGAAAAGCGCTGCGCGTCTACCGTGGCGGACATAGCGATGACGCGGAAGTCTTCGCGCAGCTCTGCCAGCTCCAGGCACATGCCGAGCACCAAATCCGTATCCAGCTGGCGCTCGTGGACCTCATCGATGGCCACGGCGGCTACGCCCTCGAGCTCCGGATCCTTCAGCAGGCGGCGCAGCAGCACGCCTGGGGTGACGAATTCGACCTCGCTGCCCGTGCGGGATGCGCCGCGGATGGCGAAACCGACCTTCTCCGGGGTGCCGCTGAGGGTGCTCAATCGCTGGGCGGCCGCGCGCACGGCGACGCGGCGCGGGGCGGTGACGATGACCTTGCCGCGCCCTGCGGAATGATTGGCTAGCGCCGGTGGCACGAGCGTGGTTTTACCCGTGCCGGGCGGTGCCTGAATGACGACGTTTCCGGTGTGGGGAAGCGAATCGATGGTCTCGGCTACGGGCAGCCCCGCGCCAATGCTGGCGAGATCGAACATTTACTGCGCGGCCCCGAAACCTTCCACGGGGCCGTCCAAATCCTTGCGCTCCCACGAATCCTCATCGCCGTCCAGGGTGCGCACCACGCGGCCGGGCGTGCCCAGGACCAGGGAGTTATCCGGGATATCCTTGGTCACCAGCGTGCCGGCACCAATAACGCAGTTTTCACCAATGGTAACCCCCGGCATGACGGTGGCATTGGCCCCAAACCACGTATTGCGCCCCACGGTGATGGGGTGGGCGATTTCCCACCCGCCCTCGCGCATCGCGTGATCATTGACGGGGTGGCCCACCGTAATGAACGAGCAATTGGGCCCAATCAACACGCGGTCACCGAATGTGACCTTGGCTTGGGCCAAAATGCTGCTGCCAAAGTTGATGAAGACGCCTTCCCCACAGACGATATTGCAGCCGTATTCCATATTCAGCGGCGCGTGCGCCCCCGGCACGTGCGATTCGTCCGGCAGGATCTCCCGCAAGATTGCCTGCGCCTGCTCCTTATCGGTGTTGTGCAGATCGTTGAACTGCCCAATCAGCCCAAAGGTGCGCTGGTGCTCCTTATCGATGTCCCCCATGCCCGGCAGGTGCCACTGCCCACCCGTCATTCGCTCCCAAGTGCCGTAGCGTTGCAGGTCGTGCAGCTTCTGTTCATCCATGGTGGCCATTGTAGAGGGCGCGTGGTTCCTGCCGAGCATACCTGACTTGACCCCCTCACCTTTCGATAGAATTAAGGAGACGTTTCTTATCAAACCATGTTTTGGAGTGTTTTCATGATGAGTCGTTTGATTGGCTTTGCTGGGATTGCGGTGCTTGTGGTTTCAGGGGTCTTTGCTTTACTCGGTTACACAAAAATCTCGTATATTTTTCTAGCCGTTGCCGCCGTTGATCTCATAGTTGCCCGGATCTACCAGCCTGACGAATCCAATGACAGAAGAACGAAACAGCTAAAAGCAGTTAGCTGCTTCGCCATACTCCTCGGCACACTTTTCATCTATATAACAGGGAATTGGATAGGTATCATCGCAATATTCTCAGGAATAATAGATCTCATGTCCGGAGAAAATTCAATACTTAAAAAACAGCCGCAGAACCGATAGATTTGTCGGCTCTAATGCAAAATGCTGTCGGCCAATGACTGACCTCAAACAGGTGGGTACTTTCGTTCCTTTTCCGTTCGATAATGCTTCTACCGTTGTCTGATTTCTGGATTAGGCTATGTGGGACCTCGGACGAGGTAGAGGCTTGAGTTCTAGGATTGACAGTGCGAGCTTGCTCGATGCCCGACCTATCGTCCAGTCCACCACCAAAGTAGAAACTCCTGCCAAACCGTGAAGCAGTTCTACTAAGTATCCACGATTCGGGGACAACCCAATATGTTTAGGTTAATTGGGTGCTATCATTACAACCCGTTTCGGGTCCATAATTGTTCTTCGGCGCGAACCTTTAACTCGGAAATATTCGAGGGGAGAACGACATCAACGACGATATTGATCTCATCCGGGCTTACTCCTGCTTGGTATGTCATCGCTTCCTGCATTTCGTCGGCAGCGTGGCCTAACCGATTAGCGGCTAGGGTGGAGGAATGCTTTTTGATTCGCTGCCGCGGCCGAATGCGTACGTCGCGCCGGGTGTGGGGCACGTGCCGGGATGGGTGGGCATCGGCAAGCAAAAGGCCCTGGTAGAAGAGACGCGGGAGATTGCTCGCGCGTATGCGCATACACCGATGGCGATGGTGCAGCCGCGGCTGACATCGGGCGGGCAGATGAGCGTATTTCAGCTGCATCTTGGCAGGTATTGGCATTATCCCAGCTACCGGTATGTGGACAATATGGAAGGCACGGTGGTGCCGCCGGTGCCGGAGAGCCTGCGGGAATTGGCTCCGGCGGCGCTGCGGGAGGCGGCCCAGGTTGCCCCGGAGCTTGAACCATGGGTGGATAACTTCGTGCCGGAGATGGCGCTGGTGAATTATTATCCGCCCGGCTCGGCGATGGGAATGCACGTGGATGACTCGGAGGAATCGCCTGCGCCCGTGATTTCGCTTTCGATTGGGGATGAGGCCCTCTTCCGCATAGGCCATACCGAAAACCGCACTAAGCCCTGGGACGATGTGACTTTGTGCTCGGGTGATTTGGTGGTCTTTGGCGGGCCGAAGCGCTTTGCCTACCACGGGGTGGTGCGGGTAAATGATGGCACGCTGCCGGAGGGATGCGGGCTGCAGGAAGGCAGAATCAATATCACCATCAGACAAGTTTCGGCGAGCGCGGTAGGCTAGGGCGGGTTACATAAAGGTTGAAGAAAAGAGGTTTTCTTATGTCCCGAATTGGCATCATCATCGGCTCCACCCGCGATAAGGCGGCAGGCCAGGCAGTAGGCGAGTGGGTCAATGACCTCGCCCAAGGCCGCGAGAACGGCGTGGAGTACCAGCTGTTGGAGCTCAAGAAGTTCAATATCCCCATCCTCACCAGCGAGGTCGTTCCGGGGGCGGCGAATAAGCAGTACGATGACGCCAACGTGCAGGAGTGGTCCAAGGCCGTCGATGCCTGCGATGGCTTTGTCTTCGTGACTCCGGAGTACAACCACTCCGTGTCTGGTGCGTTCAAGAACGCCTATGATTCGCTCGGCGCGGAATGGGCGGGCAAGCCGGTAGCCTTCGTGGGCTATGGCTCCGTCGGTGGCGTGCGAGCGGTCGAGGCTTGGCGCAATGTCGTTGCTAACTTCTCCATGCCACAGCTGCGCAACCAGCTGGACTTTAATATCTTCACCGACTGGAACGACGGCGAATTCCGCCCTAGCGATGACTCCTACGAGCGCGCAAACTCCCTGCTTTCTGAACTCGAGGAGGCCCTTTAAGTAAAAAGCCCTGCACCGTGCCGCGCGCTGCGTAGCATGGGGTGCATGACTGAAAAGAAAGTAGCAGTAGTAACAGGCGCCTCCTCTGGCATTGGGGAGGCCACCGCGCGTTCTTTGGCCAAGGAGGGCTGGCACGTCGTCGTGGGAGCGCGCCGCACAGACCGCCTGCAGCAGCTTGCCAATGAAATCGGTGGCGAGGCCTACGAACTCGACGTTACGTCCGATGTCTCCGTTTCAAAGTTCGTCTCCCACCTCGAGCGCGTAGACCTCTTGGTCAATAACGCCGGCGGTGCCAAGGGCCTGGAGCCGCTTGTTGATACCGCCATTGAGGACTGGCAGTGGATGTACGAGACCAACGTGCTCGGCACCGTGCGCATGATTCAGGCGCTTATGCCCAAGCTTGAGCGGGTGCCGGATCTCTCCGGGCTGATTATTAACGTCGGTTCCATTGCCGGCTGGACTGTATATGAAGGCGGTTCCGGCTATAACACCGCGAAGCACGGCGTGCGCGTGATTTCCCGCGCGCTGCGGCTAGAAAATCATGATGTGCGCGTTACCGAGATCGATCCTGGCCGCGTGGCCACGGACTTTTCCTTGGTGCGCTTCAAGGGCGATGAAAAGCGCGCGGCCAAGGTGTATGACGGCCAGCTCAACCTCGTGGCAGAGGATATTGCCGAGGCCATCCGCTGGGTTGCTGCCCAACCGACCCACGTCAACGTGGATACGATGACCATCAAGCCGCGCACGCAAAGCTAAGGCCCCGCGGGGCTCTTAAAAAGAGCATCGGCGGGGCGGGGCCGTAGGCTTTATCGTCCTGCTTGAGCCTTATTGCAGGCCAAACTGATCCCATGCGGCAGGGGCCAGGTTCTGGTACACGTGCTTGTGCTCTTGGTATTCGGCAAGGCCGGTGGGGCCCAGCTCGCGGCCATTACCGGACTGCTTGTAGCCGCCCCATTCCGCCTGTGGCAGGTACGGGTGGAAATCATTGATCCAAATGGTGCCGTGGTGCAGGGCGCGGGCAACGCGCTCGGCGCGGCCGGCATCGGAGGTGTACACCGCGCCAGCCAGGCCATACTCGGTATCGTTTGCGATCTTGATGGCCTCTTCTTCGGAGGTGAAGGTCTCTATGGTCACGGTCGGGCCGAAGGCCTCGTCGTGGACGCAGTCCATTTCGCGGGTAGCGCCATCAATGATCGTGGGCAGGTAGTACACGCCCTGGCCTAGGTCCGTGGTGCCGGTGCCGTGCTGGCCATTGGTGTCTTCGCTGGTGGCGGCGCGGCCGCCGGTGAGGATCTTGGCGCCTTGCTCGCGGGCCTTGTCCACGTAGGCCGCCACCTTCTCGCGGTGCTCAGCGGAGATGAGCGGGCCGGTCTCGGCCTTGTCATCGGTGGGTCCACCGATCTTGATCTTCTCGGCGCGCTCGACCAGTGCGGCAACGAACTTATCGTGCAGGGACTCTTCCACCACGATGCGCGAGCCGGCGGAGCAGACCTGGCCGGAGTGGAAGAAGGCGCCATTGAGCGCATTATCCACGGCGACGTCGAAGTTGGCATCAGCAAAGATAACGTTCGGGTTCTTGCCGCCGAGCTCTAGCGCCGTGCGCTTGACGGTTTCGGCCGCGTTCTTTGCAATCAGCTTGCCGGTAACGAGGCCGCCGGTGAAGGAGACCATGTCCACGTCGGGGTGCTGGGAGAGTGGATTGCCGCAGTTAGCGCCGGCGCCGGTGATGAGATTGCCCACGCCATCTGGCAGGCCGCATTCCTTCAGCGCAGCCATGAGCAGCATGGCGGTGTGCGGGGTCAGCTCCGCCTGCTTGAGCACGAAGGTATTGCCGGCAGCAAGGGCCGGGCCTACCTTCCAGGACACCTGCAGCAGCGGGTAATTCCACGGGGTAATCAGGCCGCAGACGCCCACCGGCTCGGCATCGATGCGTGAGCGCAGGTTGGGATCTTGCGGGTCGACCACGCGGCCAGCTTGGTGCTGGGCCAAGGTGCCAAAGTACTCGAAAGCATTGGCAATATCGTCCATATCGCCCAGGGATTCCTCGTAGCGCTTGCCGGTATCCGCGGATTCGGCTTGAGCGAAAAGTTCCTTGTGCTCACGGATGAAATCCGCCAGGCGGATGACGATCTTGCCGCGCTCGGCGGACGGCGTTGCGGCCCACTCGCCCTTATCGAATGTTTCACGTGCAACCTCGATGGCGCGCAGGGTATCTGCCTCGGATGCCTCGGAGACGACGCCGACGGTGGAGCCATCGGCAGGGCAGACAATGGTGCGGGTCTCGCCATCCTGGGCGGCCTCCCACTGGCCGTTGATGAAGAGCGACTTCGGGGCATCACCGGAGTGCACGCCCTGGAGCAATTCGGTGGTGGTGGGATCGAACAAGGTGTTCTGGGTGCTCAAAGTGCAAGCAACCTTTCTCTAATTGAGGCGGTATCGCCCGCCAGTTTAACTATCTTCGCGCCAGGTGCGTTCCGGCTCGGCGCCATCGGAGACATCGGAATCGCCCGGCTGGCTTTGCTGCATGTAGAGGAAAGCCAGGTGGCGCTCGTACAGGTCCAGCACGTTATTGATGATCTGGTTTTCGGAGTAGCCGTAAACGTCATAGCCCAGCGAACCGGTCATGTCGTAGACCTCGAGGCGGTAGTACTCGCCGTCGCCCTCGCAGAAGTCCGGGCGCTCCGCGGAAACCGGGAAGAGCTGGTAGCGGAATTGGCGCTCGTTGTGCAGCCGGACCTCGAGATCGAGCTGGGGCAGTTCGGCATCGGGAAGCTCACTGGTGAGCAAGATGGCGTCATAGCCGCGGGTGCGCATTTGCGTGGCCACCTGCTCGAGGGCGTAGGCGGCAGTTCCCCGCAGGTAGTCATCCATGTCCTGCTTGGTGGGGAAGGAATTGGCTCGGTCCAGGCGGTTCTTCCACAGGTTGGCATCGCTCGGTTCGCGCTCGGTGCGGCTGCTGATGGCACTGTGCAATGCGGTTTTACGGGCCTCGCGCTGGAGGATTTCCAGGCGCAGCGACTTCCACAGCGAGAACATGATGAGGTAGACCACGAACGCGAAGGGCAGGCCCATGACCACGGTCGCGGACTGCACGGTGGCAATGCCATCGAGCTGCAGCAATGCCAGGGTGAGCGCGCCGACGGTAATGGACCAGAAAATACGCAGCCACCGGGCGCCATCCTGCCGGTTATCCGTGATGCGGGAGGTGAAGTTGGACATGACCAGCGCACCGGAGTCGGCCGAGGTGATATACAGCAGCAGGCCGATGAAGGTGGTCAGGAAGATGACGATGGCGGAGCCAGGGAATTCCTGGAGCATGTCATAGAAACCCTGCTCCGGAACGTTGATGGCGTTTTCCGCAAATTCCGGATAGTCGCCGGAGCGCACCATATCCAGGGCGGTATTGCCAAAGAAGGACATCCACATCAGGATGAACAGGAAGGGGAAGGTCAGCGTGCCCAGGATGAACTGGCGCAGCGTGCGGCCGCGGGAAATGCGGGCCAGGAATAGGCCGACGAAGGTTGCCCAGGCAATCCACCAAGCCCAGAAGAAGAGGGTCCAAGACTGCATCCAGGTATCCACGCTGGCTTGGTCCTCAGCAAAGGCGAAGGTCTCTAGCGTCCAGGAGGGGAATTTGGAGACGTAATCACCGATATTGGTGACGATGGCGTCGAAGAGGTAGGCGGTCTTGCCAAAGACCACGACGTAGACCATCAGCGCGATGGCCAGGTACACGTTGAGCTCAGAGAGGAAGCGAATGCCCTTATCCACGCCGGATACAGCCGATAGCGTCGCAATGACCACCGCGACAATGATGAGTGCGGATTGCAGCCCCAGCCCCTGCTCGATGCCAAAGATGAGGTGGAAGCCGTAGGACAGCTGCACCACGCCGATGCCCAGGGACGCGGTAACGCCAAAGACGGTGCCCAGCATGGCGGCAATGTCCACGGCCGAACCAATGGGTCCGTGCACGCGCTTGCCGATGAGCGGGTACAGCGCTGAGCGAATAGCCAACGGCATATTCAGGCGGTAGGCGAAGTAACCAAAGGCCATGCCCATCAGCGCATAGAGTGCCCAGCCGGTAAGCCCGTAGTGGAACATGGCATAGACCACGGCCTCTTTGGCGGCCTCCATGGTTTCACCATCGCCCACCGGCGGATCCATGTACATCGTGACCGGCTCGGCCACCGCGAAGAACATGAGGTCCACGCCGATGCCGGCGGCAAAGAGCATGGATACCCACGAAAAGGTATTGAATTTGGGCCGGGAGTGGTCCGGGCCCATGCGGATGCTGCCGGTATTGGAAAAGGCGATGTAGAGGACAAAGACCACGGCGATGGTGGCGGTCAGGACGTAGAACCATCCCAGGTTCGTGCCGATCCATCCGGTGACGCTGGCGAGGGTATTCGCCGCGGATTCTTGCCCGAAGCCCGCATACAGGGCCATGGCGATAATCAGCACACCGGAAATGATAAAGACCGGCCAATTGGGCTTGGGCGCGGCCACCTCGTCTGCGCCGACATCATCGCCGGTTTCGGCCTTATAGCTGCCGACGATGGCGCGTACTTGGTTGCGCGGTTTATGACCCTTGTCCCCAGCCGGGTGCGTCTCCCCAGAGGAGTGAGCGAGAGAGGTGTCGGAATCCCCTGTGCGGGACTCTTCATGGTCGTGCGGACCACGGTTAGCCATCTACTTCTCCTAGTCTTGATCGATTAAGTGCCGAATCTTTCGCAAGAGTGCCCCACAGTCCCCCGAAAAGAGGGGTGAGAGATAGGTTGGTGGCATAAATCATATGCGAGCAATCTATGCGTAAAGACCCCGGATTTCATCTACTCAGATGCATACCCGAACACCGTAAATATACATTAATCTGGGAAAACGTCCACCAGGTGTGTATTCTGGGGTCGCCATTGTGCATAAATGAAAGCGGAAAAGCGCAGATTTTTTGCGCACCATACAATGGATCTGCCGTAAATACGGTGAGAACTACGCGTGAGATGGCTCACAGAAGGAAGGGGATTTATGGGTATTGTGGACAAGTTGACTAAGAAGCGCTCGACAAAAAGGGCCACGGATGAAGTCAGCGATGTGGTCGTCGTCGGCGGCGGCTCCGCTGGCTCCGTCATCGCTGCTCGTCTGACCGAGGACAAAGACACCCGCGTGCTCGTTCTTGAGGCCGGCCGCCCGGATTCCCTGTGGGACCTATTCATCCACATGCCTTCCGGTTTCTCTTTCCCCATCGGGGCTAAAAACTATGACTGGATGTATGAATCCGATCCGGAACCGGAAATGAATGGTCGCCGCATCTACCACGCCCGTGGCAAGGTGCTTGGCGGTTCCTCTTCCATCAACGGCATGATCTATCAGCGCGGCAACCCCATGGACTACGAAAAGTGGGGCCAGAACCCAGGCATGGATAACTGGGACTTTGCCCACTGCTTGCCGTATTTCAACCGCATGGAAACCACCGCTGCCGCAGAAGACGATGATCCGCGCCGCGGTCATGATGGCCCGCTCTACCTGTCCCGCGGTCCTGCTACCTCGCAGCTTTTCCAGGCTCTTTTCAAGTCGGTACAAGAGGCTGGCTATAACCTAACCAATGACGTCAACGGTTACCGCCAGGAAGGTTTTGCCCCCTTCGACCGCAATATCAAGCACGGCAAGCGTTGGTCCGCTGCCCGCGCCTACCTGTACCCCAACCAGGACCGCGACAACCTCGAGGTGCGTACCCGCGCATTTACCACCAAGATCCTCTTTGAAGGCACCAAGGCAGTGGGCGTGGAATACGAGTGGCAGGGTGGCACCCACCGCGTCTTCGCAGACAAGATCGTCTTGTCCGCCGGTGCCATCAATACCCCGCAGCTGCTAGAGGTCTCTGGCGTGGGTGACCGTGAGATCTTGGAAAAGCACGGCATCGATGTGGTCAAGCACCTGCCAGGCGTGGGCGAGAACCTGCAGGACCACCTCGAGGTCTACATCCAGTACGAGACCACCAAGTCCACCGCTTCCTCCCAGCCTTACCTGGATAAGTGGCGTTGGCCGTTTATGGGCCTGCAGTGGCTGCTGACGAAGAAGGGCCCAGTGGCTACCTCGCACTTTGAGGGCGGCGGTTTCGTGCGCTCCAACGAGGATGAGGCCTACCCGAACTTGATGTTCCACTTCCTGCCCATGGCGGTGCGCTATGACGGCCAAAAGGCCGACGTTAAGCACGGCTTCCAGTGGCACGTCGGCCCGATGTTCTCCGATACCAAGGGCCACGTGCACATCAAGAGCTCCGATATCCGGCAAAAGCCCTCCATCCTCTTTAACTACCTGCGCACTGAGCAGGACCGCCGCGAATGGGTAGAAGCCGTCCGCGTCGCCCGCTCCTTGCTGGATACCAAGGCAATGGAGGAAGTTGGCGCCCGCGAGTTCAGCCCGGGCCCAGAGGTCCAGAGCGATGAGGAAATCTTGGAGTGGGTCCGCAATGACGGCGAGACCGCACTGCACCCATCCTGCACCGCCAAGATGGGCGATGAGTCCGATCCTATGGCCGTGGTTAACCCAGACACCATGGGCGTATGGGGCATCGATGGCCTGTATATTGCCGATGCTTCCGTATTCCCCTCGGTTCCCAACGGCAATATCTACTCCCCGACTATGATGGTGGGCGAGAAGGCTGCGGACCTTATTGCCGGCCGCACGCCGCTCGAGCCGAACCACGCCGAGTGGTACAAGGCTAAGCAGGATATGCCGCTCTACGCTGAGGGCGAAGCAGTCCGCGATCACAAGCACTCCATCCAGGGCGCTGACCACTAAGCACCCTCCCGCGGGATTGCTCTAGCGCCGCGTTTCCCATTGTGGGGCGCGGCGCTTTTGCTTGCCGACGTCCCCCTTTCCCCACCGCGCACCCCTCCGCCTGGCCAGAACCATGATTTAATCGCCGGGCAAGGAATCGGCCCCAATGGAATGAAGCTGGAATGAAGCGCCAGAGTAAAGGAGGTCAGTGATGCTCAGCATTATCGCTGTAGTCATTAGTATCGTTTTCGCCGTTGCCGTTATTAAGAAGCTCGATGACATCGATACGCACCTGAAGGAGCTGCTCGCCGCGCGCGAAGATGGCGAAACACCGCGTTAATCGTGCGGGTGGCTAAGGAGATGGTGAACGAATTTCGAATTAACCAACTGCAAAAGGCCCATACCGACCGTGAAATGGAATTTTCCTGCGATGTAGCTTGAAGGCTATGGCTTCGTAGACCTAAGTGGTTTCCAAGCAGCAGTTCCAGTACTTCGTACGTGGGGTAGCCAACACCGCCGACTTCAAGGAAGTATCATTCCCGGATACCAGCGAAAAGAGTTAGTCATTTGGCTATTAGAAAGCTTCGCTACGTGTGGTTCGACCCGTACGCAATGCCCGTGAGTGTCTAGCCCTTGAGGGAGAACCTGGTGTCAGTGTCGCTGGCCGCACCTACGCCGCCGTCATGTCCGCCGACACCCTGTTCATCACCATCCCCACAGGGGTGGGTGTGGACATTCACGTGAAGATTCTGGAGAATTTCGCCGCCCACGTCGCCCCCTCGTTGTTGGCAGCCGAACCGTGAAGGACCAGTCATCGCCTATCCCATCGACTAATTCTTGCAGGTCGCAGGACTTTCGCGTGACTGTTAGTTCAGCCCATTTTAAATAGTTCACCGAACACTGTATAGTTCAGCATATGCTGACTATTGCTTCGCGCCTCGACGTCATGAACCGGCTCGGCCGGGCCATGGCTGATCCGACGCGCTCCCGAATCCTGATAACCCTACTAGACGGTCCGAGCTACCCGGCTGTGCTCTCGCAAAGCTTGGATCTGACCCGCTCGAACGTTTCGAACCACCTGTCTTGCCTGCGCGATTGTGGCATTGTCGTCGCTGAGCCGGAGGGCCGTAAAACCCGCTACGAAATCGCCGATCCGCACCTCGCGGCAGCGCTCGAAGCGCTAGTCAACGCGACACTGGCCGTCGACGAGAATGCCCCCTGCATCGACACTGAGTGCTCGGTGCCCGGCTGCGGCGAGAAAGGAGCGGACGTATGAGTTCAGCATGTGGATGCGAACACGAACCCGCCACGGAGATCGACGAGCTCGATCGGCCATGGTGGAAGGACCCTGAGCTACTGCTGCCGATCTTCTCCGGCGTAGCCCTCATAACAGGACTGGCGCTGGACTGGTCCGACTTGGAGACGCCCGCGACGGTACTGTATTGGGTTGGGCTGCTGTTGGGCGCTTACACGTTCGCGCCTGGAGCGATCCGGAACCTTGTCATGAAGCGCAAGCTCGGCATTGGCTTGCTAATGACGATCAGCGCGGTCGGTGCGGTGATCCTCGGATTCGTCGGAGAGGCCGCGGCGCTAGCGTTCCTGTACTCGATCGCCGAGGCACTGGAAGACAAGGCGATGGACCGGGCCCAAGGCGGACTGCGGGCGCTGTTGAAGCTGGTACCGCAGACCGCGACGGTGCTGCGCGACGGCACAGCGGCCGAGGTCGTAGCGAAGGACCTCGAGGTTGGCGAGCTAATGCTCGTGCGCCCCGGGGAGCGGATCGCCACGGACGGCATCATTCGGTCCGGGCGCTCCAGCCTTGACACCTCAGCGATCACCGGAGAATCCATTCCGGAGGAGGTTGCGCCCGGCGACGAAGTGCCTGCGGGAGCGATCAACTCCGCCGGGGTGCTGGAGGTCGAGACGACCGCAGCTGGAACGGACAACTCGCTGACCACACTCGTGGACCTAGTCGAGCAAGCGCAGGCGGAAAAGGGCGACCGCGCCCGGATCGCCGACCGGATTGCCCAACCCCTAGTGCCCGGGGTGATGATCCTGGCGGTGCTGGTCGGCGTTATCGGCTCGCTGCTGGGCGACCCTGAGACGTGGATCACCCGTGCGCTGGTAGTCCTGGTCGCAGCGTCGCCGTGCGCGCTGGCAATCTCCGTGCCGCTGACGGTCGTGGCCGCGATCGGCGCGGCCAGCCAGTTCGGAGTGGTTATCAAGTCCGGCGCGGCGTTCGAGCGACTCGGCGGCATCCGTCACCTGGCAGTGGACAAAACCGGAACCCTTACCCGCAATCAGCCTGAGGTTACCGGAGTGGTCCCGGCAGACGGATTCGATCGGCCGCAGGTGCTTTCCTTCGCGGCAGCAGTTGAGCAGCAATCGACACACCCCCTCGCTGCGGCGATCGCGGCAGCGGGGCCCGAAGCGCCCACCGCCTCGGACATCAGCGAGGAAGCTGGGCATGGCATCGGCGGCACCGTCGAAGGCCGACGGGTGCTGGTGGGCAGCCCCCGATGGATCGACGCCGGGCCACTGAAAGCAGACGTTGAGCGCATGGAGTCCGAGGGCCAGACCTGCGTCCTGGTCACCGTCGATGACGCTCTCGCCGGGGCGATCGGGGTCCGTGACGAGTTGCGGCCCGAGGTGCCCGAAGCCGTGCAGGCCCTGCACGCCAACGACGTGGAAGTAAGCATGCTCACCGGCGACAACTCTCGCACCGCCCGGGCGCTGGCTGGAATCGCCGGAATCGACGACGTGCGCGCCGAGCTGCGCCCTGAGGACAAGGCAAGCATCGTCGCCGAATTCTCCTCCAAGACGCCGACGGCGATGATCGGCGACGGCATCAACGACGCGCCGGCACTGGCGGGTGCGACGGTGGGCATAGCGATGGGAGCGACCGGCTCTGACGCCGCGATCGAGTCCGCTGACGTCGCCTTCACCGGCCACGACCTCCGGCTAATCCCGAAGGCGCTGCAGCACGCCCGCCGAGGAAGCAGGATCATCAACCAGAACATCGTGCTGTCTCTGGCCATCATCATCGTGTTGATGCCACTGGCGATCAGCGGCGTGCTGGGCCTGGCCGCCGTCGTGTTGGTTCACGAGGTCGCCGAAGTGATCGTGATCTTGAACGGCCTGCGGGCTGCGCAAGCGAAGCGCTGAGGCTGTGACCGGCAAGTCTCATAAGGGTTAAACCACACGCCGAGCGGACACACCTTGGGCCAGGAACGTCATTCGAGTTCACGGTCCGTCTCCGTGGAATTGGGATCGTACCCGGTAGCCTGTCCGTTCTCGGTGCGTGTGGGCACGGGGGCTGTGGGCGAGCCACCACCCGGCACGTGCCCCAGCCGGTCAAGGGCCCCCGAGCGCTCGGCGTCTCCAGTGCAGATCGTGGAAGGATCGAACTTGCTCAGGGACCAAGCGTCACTGCGAGACTCTTTTCGTCCCGCAACTTGAATAGTTCAGCGGCCTTGATGCCACGGACATCTATTCAGAGTGCTGCCGAGTCTCATCGACACAGCCCGCGACTACCTGGGCAGTGTGTTTGACAAAAGACCCCACCCTCATCAGCGTTGAGTCAAGTCCCGTGTAGTGGTGTAGCCGTTTGTGCTTTCGGCTCGATATGAAGTTCGGGGTTTGGTTAGGCGGTTAGCTGGTGGTGGTCGTCACGATGTTCTTCTGGGTGGTGCATGAGGTGTTTGGTGTGTTCGAGTGCGGTCAGTGACATGTAGCGTTTTTGTTGGATCCAATCGTCGTGTTGCTCGGCTAGGACCGCACCGACAAGCCGGATGATGGATTCACGGTTTGGGAAGATGCCGACGACGTCGGTGCGCCGGCGGATCTCTCGGTTTAACCGTTCTGTGGGGTTGTTTGACCACACCTTCGTCCAGACTGGTTTCGGAGCTGCGGTAAACGCCAGTACTTCATCGAGTGATTCCTCCAAATACGCCGCGACGTGAGGGAATTTCGGCTCCAGCAGGTCGACGACTTCGCGGGCTTGTGCCCAGGTGGATGTGGCGTCAGGTTGCTGGAAGATCGTCTGGAACATCGCAGAGACCATCGGCCACCTGTGTTTTCGGGACCTTTTCGTAGAGGTTCTTCGCGAAATGGGTGCGGCACCGCTGCCACGACGCATTGGGCAGCACTTCGGAAATGGCGTGCTGGATGCCTTCGTGGGCATCACTGGTGATAAGGAATACCCCGGTAAGTCCGCGGGCTTTTAAGTCCTGGAAGAAGCCTTTCCACGACGCGTTGGATTCCGCGGTGGCGACGTGCATGCCGAGCATTTCGCGGTACCCGTCGGCGTTGACTCCGGTGGCAAGCAGCACTGAACATTTGACCACCCGGCCGCCTTCACGGACTTTGATCGTGAGCGCGTCGCACGACACAAAGGCGTACCCGCCGGGGTCTAGTGGGCGATTTTTGAAGTCTGCGACCATGTCGTCAAGTTCTTCTGACATGCGTGAGACTTGCGATTTCGACATGCTGGAAATCCCAAGTGTTGCCACCAGATCATTCATCCTGCGGGTGGAAACCCCTTTGAGGTAGCACGTGGCGATCACAGTCGATAAGGCCCGTTCTGTACGCGTACGGCGCTCTAACAGCCAGTCTGGGAAGAACGCACCGTGGCGCAGTTTCGGCACCGCCACGTCGATCGTGCCGACACGGGTGTCAAGGTCGCGGTGGCGATACCCGTTGCGGTGGTTGACCCGCTCGGTGGAGACAACTCCGTATTCGGCGCCGCAGACGGTGTCAGCCTGGGCGGAGAGGATCTGGTTGATAAACCCTTGCAGCATCTGGCGCATCAAATCCGGAGATGCTTGGGCGAGCAGATCATCCAGATAGGCTGTCGGGTCGATAGAATGCGGTGCAGCGGTCATCGTCATAGGCCTTTCGGTGAGATGTGGTAGTTGAGTCGAAAGGTTAACTGGCGGTGGCCGCCCACTACTTTCCGGGGCCCACCATCAGCAAGCGTTACACCACACTAGTGGACGTAACCGTTCCGTAGCCTCCGATGCGGTTAACTCACGCGAAATCTTGAACACATCGGACAAGGAAGTAGCAAACCCCGTAGCGTTAAAGGTTCCGAAAGTCCCAACTTCTGCAGACTCAACTATCCAGCCTGCAAGGTCTTTCACATCAATCATAGCGACGGGAAACGCCGGGTCTGGGACGATCACGTTCTCACCCGTGGGATGCGCGAAGCGCCACGGATAGTAACCACTGCGCCCTGTTTCGTCGCCGTAGCCGGCGATCAGACCGGATCGAACTACCATTACCGACCGATTTGTGCTGCGATAAATCGTTTCGCAAGCAGACTTTGCGGCTGGGTACTGCCCCATGTTCTTCATGTAGTCAATTTCAAGCGGAGCGACTACGGAATCAGACTCAGAAGAAATACTTCCCTGATCCTCATATACGCTGCTCGAGGACACAAATATACGATGCTTGGCCTCGAGTTTCGCCGCCGCATCCCGCGCATGCTTCGGCTGACTCGTCAGATCCACAATGGTGTCCCACGTTTTCCCCGCAACCTCATCGTACGCACCGTCACGGTCACGGTCCGAACTCACAAAGTCAGTTCCGTTGGGAACCTTCCCGTTACCCCTTGCAAGGCAAGTAACTTCATGTCCTCGCTCGACTGCTGCAGTCGCTATGTGTCCTCCAAGGAAACCGGTACCACCGAGCAATAAAAAGTTCATGTCACTAGTTGTGCACGAAACCTTCTCACACGTGAAGTGTCCCAGGTTTTGTTCCGTTTGAGTAGATGGGAAAATCTGGAATATGCCAAGAAAATTTGACCAAGATGCGAAGGACCGTGTGGTCCGTCTTGTAGAGGATCGTATCTTGGCGGAAAACATGTCGATGCGCCCCGCGTGCCAGGCAGTAGCTGCAAAGTTGGGGTTTCATGGCACACGGCTCGTCTATGGACTTAAGTCTGCTCGTCGTGCGGGAAACACCCCAGAACCTGTGCCTGAAGATTTGGCTGCCGAAAATGCCAGGCTACGCCGTGAAAATCACCAGCTTCGAGATACCAATGAGTTGCTGAAGGCTGCGTCAGCTTTTTCGCCTCACGACCAGGCCCCAAGCCTCGGTTATGATCCGGTTCATCGATAAATACCGCAATCATTTCTCTGTCGAGTTCATCTGCACTGGCGTTAAAAGAATAGCCGGGCTGGTGGGTTCATCACCGCGCGTGGTTATCGCCAGTCCAAAGCCCGAGGGCTAAGTGCTCGTCGCCTTCGTGACGGTTGTTCTAGTTGAACGCATTAGTGCTGTTCATCGGGATAATGACGGTGTCTTAAGCGTGCGGAAAATGTGGCATGCACTTCACCGTGACGGAATCGATATCGGTCGCGAACAAACCGCCCGGCTGATGCGCCTGGCTGGTGTTTCTGGCAAAGGCAAAGGCGGATCACCAATCACAACCCGTACACCTCAACGTGCCGGATCTGCGCCCGGATTTGGTCGAGCGTGAGTTCAAAGCCCAGGGCCTTAAACAAGCTGTGGGTGGCCGACATTACCTACGTGCGTACGAAGAAAGGCTTTGTGTACACCGCGTTTGTCACTGACGTTTACTCCCGACGGATCGTCGGATGGGCATTATCGGACTCGATGCGCACTTCAGGCATTACCGCTGCAAGCACTCAACCAAGCGACCCAAGTGTGCGAGGGAAACAACAGGTCTTATTCACCATTCGGATCACGGCTTATAGTACGTCAGCGTTGTCTACAACCAGCGACTTGCCCAGCACGGGATTGTCGCTTCTACTGGGACTGTCGGTGACTCCTACGACAATGCTCTAGCTGAAAACGTAACGGCTCTTACAAGAACGAGCTCATCCATACTCGCAGGTGGAATGACGTTGTCGAGGTAGAAATCGCGACATTCGAGTGGGTGTCATGGTGGAACGAGGTAAGGCTCCACCAAAGCCTGGGATATCGAACCCCGGCCGAGGCGGAAACCGAATTGTGGAAGAAAAACCCGCAACAGGGAATAATAGAAATCAAGGCAAATGCCTAGGAACAAAACTCGGGACACTTCACTACTATTATTTACAGACTGAAACCTCTATCTGGTACAAGGATCTAGTTCATGACCATTTCCTCACTTCTTACCCTGATGGGGATTTGGCTCGCGGCTTTGGTGTCTCCGGGCCCGGATATCGTGCAGGTCATCCGCGTGGCCCCACGATCCACGCGCGCCGGGCTATTGTGCGCGGTGGGGGTATTTAGCGGGACGGTCTTTTGGATTGTCGCCTCCCTGGCCGGGTTATCGGCGCTAATTACGGCGCGGCCGGGCGTGCTGAGCATCTTGCAATTGCTCGGTGGGCTTTTCTTGCTGTACATGGGCGTATCGTCCCTGCGCAGTGGGTTAGCCGCGCGGCGCGCACCCGCCCGCGAGGTGGACACGGAAGACTATGCGGACCAGGCGCGGGCGGCTGGCGATGCCGACGTCGAAGACATGACCAACTGGCGGGCCTTCAAGCTGGGGCTGGTGACTAACCTGTCGAACCCCAAGGCTCTTGTATTTTTCGGTGCGGTATTCGCCCAATTCATCCGCCCGGATATGTCCGTGGGGTGGACTATCGCGGTGGCGTTAATCCTCGCGGCCATGTCCTTCGCGTGGTTTTCCGCCTTTGCGCTGCTCGTGCGCGCGGCCGCGCGGTGGACGGCGCGGTATTCCGCCGGCATCGATATGGTCTCAGGCCTCGTCTTTGGCCTGCTCGGTGTGGTGATGGCCGGGGAGGGCGCCACCGCGCTGCTGAAGTCACAGTAGTTACCTGTTTCGCTGCAGGTGAGACACTTCCTACAGTTGAATGCGTTAGTAAAAATGCATACGAATGTGGAGGTGTTAGGTGGCTATAGGTGCCCTTGTGACCCTGATGGGCGTATGGTTCGCGGCCATGGCTTCGCCGGGGCCGGATGTAGTGCAGATTATCCGCCTGGGTGCGCGGTCCACCCGCGCGGCGGTGTGGGTGGCCATTGGCAGCACGACAGGCCTTGCCCTCTGGACCATCGCGTCGCTCGCCGGGCTTTCGGCATTGATCTCTACGCATGAGGGCATCCTGGTGCTCCTGCAGGTCCTAGGCGGCAGCTATCTGCTGTGGATGGCCTATAGCGCGATTTCCTCCGGCCTGCGGGAACGGCGCGCACCCGCCACCGTCGTGGGCACGGAAAAGCAGGCACCCCAACCGCGCGGATTCACCCCGGACGGCATCATCAAGGCAAAGACGGCCTACCGCATGGGGTTGGTCTGCGATCTTTCCAACCCCAAGGTGGTCATCTTCTTCGGCGCCATCTTTGCCAATTTCATCGACCCAGGAATGGGCGTGGGCGGAAACGTCGTCGTCGCCGCGGTACTGGTACTGGAAAGCTTGGTGCTCTTCGTCGGCGTCGGCTTGAGCACGCGCGCGGTATCGAAGTGGATGGCCAAGAACTCGGCGTGGGTGGACATCGTCAGTGGCATCGTCTTCCTGCTCCTCGGCGTGGTTATCCTCTTTGAAGGCATCCGCGGGCTTATTGCGATGTAGCCTGAAGTTATGATTTTTACTACCACAAATACCGTCGACGGTTATGAAATCACCAAATACCTGCGCATCATCGCTGGTGAGACTGTTACCGGCATCAATATGCTCAAAGACTTTGGGGCATCGATACGCAATATCACCGGTGGTCGCGCCTCTGGCTATGAAAGCGAAGCCATCAAGGCCCGCGAGGCGGCGCTGGATGAATTGTGGCGCCGCGGCCAGGAATTGGGCGCTGATGGCGTGGTGGGCATCGCCTTCGACTATTCCCCAATGGGCACCAATAATGACATGCTGTTGGTCACCGCCACGGGCACGGCGGTCTCCCTGCGCGCGCGTGACTAAGCCTGTCCACCCCCACCCATAGCCGCGCGGCAACGGGCTCTGGGTAAGCTGGGCGGCATGCTTGAGGTTGCAATTTCTGGCGAGTCCATCAAATTGGGCCAGTTTATTAAACTGGCCAGCTTGGTCGGCACCGGTGGTGAAGCCAAGGAACTTATCGCAGAAGGCGCGGTCACGGTCAACGGTGACACCGAGACCCGCCGCGGCGCCACGCTGCAGATTGGCGATGAGGTGTGCATCGAAGGCACCTGCGCGCGCGTAGGCGAGCCTGACGATGACGATGACTATTTTGATGAAGCCACCGCAGATGATGACTTTGATCCGGAAAAGTGGAGGAATCTATAAATGCCCGCATTTGAAGCCGAAGTAGGTATGCCCTACTGGATCGATCTGACCACCTCGGATCCGCGCAAGTCCGCCCACTTTTATGAGCAGGTCTTGGGCTGGGAAATCTCGGCCGAGACCCAGGAGGACAACCCCTATCAGATGGCGCGCCTGCAAGGCCTTCCCATCGCCGGCCTCATCCCGCAGCCGGAGGAAGCCCCCATGCCGGATACCTGGGTGACCTATTTCCTCTCCAAGGACATCGACGGCGATTGCCAGCGCACGGAGAACCTCGGCGGGCGCATCTTGGCCTCGCCCCAGCCCGTGCAGCTGGGCCACATGGCCCTGCTTGCCGATGCCGCCGGTGGCATGTTCGGCCTCATCCAGCCTTCCGGCCCGGAGCACTTCGTTGCCGGTGGCGAACCCGGCACCCCGGTATGGCACGAGCTGACCGCTACGACGCGATTCCAGCAGGCCATGGACTTTTATGGCGAGCTTTTTAACTGGGAGATTCGCGCCATGGAGTCCGAGGACGAGAATTTCATTTACGCCACCGCGGAAGAAGACGGCGCCCCGTTCGCGGGCCTGTGGAATGCCGAAGGCCAGTTCCCGCCCCAGGTGCCGAGCTTCTGGCAGACCTACCTAGGGGTGCGCGATATCGATGCCGCCGCCGAGAAAGCGGTAGAGCTCGGCGGTGAAATCATCCGTGAACCATGGGATTCCCCCTTTGGCCGCATGTGCTTGCTCGCGGATTCCACCGGGGCCACCATCACCCTGACTGAGGTAGAAGATGCGCCCGAGGATGAACCCACCGAATCCGATGACGTGCTCAACCCCACCAGGGACTAAACGCGGGGAGAGAGGCGTTTATGTCAGACTCCTCTGATTTGGCACAGCGCGTGCTAGCCATCGTGGCCGCTATCCCGCCCGGGAATGTGTCCTCCTACGGGGAGGTGGCAAAACTCGCTGGGTGCGGGGCCCGCAACGTCGGCACCGTCATGAATAGGCATGGAGGTAACGCCGCCTGGTGGCGCGTGGTCCGCGCCAATGGTGCCTCCCACGATCCCGTTCGCGCGGAAGAATACTGGGACCGTGAGGGCATCGAGCATTCCCACGGGCGCGTCGCCATGCATAAGCACGGCATGGACGCGCGGGACCTAGAAGTATTGCTGCAATAGATAGTACAATAAGGGAACTTTTTGCACTTATAGCCTGCGACGATGTAGAACCCCGGCTACGCTATATGCGTTATGAAAAAGCTGGCAATAAGTTCTCTCGTTACCGCACTTTCCTTCGTGACCATTCCTGCTGCCCAAGCGGTCAGCCTTGATCCCCATTCCGTGCCTGATCGTACGCAAATCACCGTTAGGCACGATTCTGGCGCTACCGTCTCTACCGCCAATAGCCACGAGTCCCGCCCGGCGCTGTCCTTGAGCAAGCTCTACCTGGGATATTGGGTGCTCAAGTATGGTTCTGCCGCCGATAAGGCCAAAGTGGAGCATATGATTCGCTACAGTGACGATAACGTGGCCAGCGACTTGGACCGACGTTACCCGCAGGCCATTCCCAGCATCATCCAGGAATTTGGGCTGAGTGAGACTCACTACACCGGCTACTGGGGAACCACGCAGACCTCAACCGAAGATGTCGCGCGGTTTACTGCTGAGATCCAGCACGATCCCATCGCGGCGCCCATTTTCGCGGGAATGGCTACCGCAGCTCCCGTTGCTGCGGATGGGTACCGACAGGATTTCGGCACCGATCACATTCCCGGAGTATGGGGCACCAAATTCGGCTGGTCTGATGATCGCACCATCCACGCCTCCGTATCTACTGGGCATGGGTTTACCGTAGCCGCCAACACGTACGGCGATGCGCAGACCCATACCGCGGATGTCATGCGCGGTGTCAACAATGCCCCAGTCGGCGGATCCAGTGAAACCATCGGCGCGCGCATTGAAAACGACCTCAACCTGCAAGGACCTGCGCAGCAGGCGCTTCGCGATGCCACCCGCACCGCGGCCGACCTTGAGCGCCAAGCGTGCGCAAACGTTAATCAAGCCCTAGCACAGGTAAGCCAAGTTCGGGTGTGCCAATAAGCGCCGAGGGACTGGTTTTTAGATCAGGTTCCAGACAGTCACGGCCATGATGACAAGTCCCATGCCGAAGACGAAGTAATTCCAGATGTCGTTTTTGAACTGGGAATAGTCATCGACCTTTTTAAACATGTAGACCGGCACCAGATAGACCAAGAATGCCACGAAGATGCCGCCAACCACCGAAATCATGTCCATGATGGAGGGGTTGAAGACGGCGACGAGCGTCGTTGCCACGAATACGATGACATAGATGGTGTTGAGCAGTGCGCGGCGCGAGAGCTTATTGGCCATGCGGGGCACGGCAATGCGCAGTAGATATTCTGTACCTTCCTCGGAACCAAGCATGTGTCCAAAGTAGGAAGAAATGATTGCACACATGGTAATAAGCGGTGCCATATAACCAATGAATGGCGTGCCCGTGACGTTGGCGAAATAAGACAGCACCGGGATGTTTTGATCGACCGCCTCCTTCATCCCGTCCGCGCCAAGTGCGAGAACGCAGGACCAGACGAAGAACATGGTAAATACCACGAGCATTGCAGCGGTATAGAGCTCTACGCGGGAGACGAACTTCTCCGTCTTCTTGCCGTAGGCCGGCTGCACGTCGACGGAGAACTGCGATAGCGCGGCCATGTGGGAAAAGGAAAAGACCAGCACCGGCAGGATAAGCAGGATGCCCTTAAGGATTCCCCACAGGCCGCCTTCGTATTCAACGTTGAGGAAGCTTTCGAAATCCCACTTGGGGATCAAATAAATGGAGGTCGCCGCTAGGGCGACGATGAGCGGGTAGACCAGCATCTGGGCCAGCCACAGCATGGGGCGGCGGCCGATGGCAAAAAGGCCCGTCATAACGCCCACGCAGGCAATGGACAATATCCACCGATTGATGCTCGGTCCGCCGAGCTGGTTGACGATGAAGCTATCGACCACATTGGTAATGCTGATGCCGTAAATGAGCACCGTCGGCACGATGGCTAGCCAATACAAGACGGCGATGAAAAGGCCACTATTGCGGCCAAGGTAGTAGCGCACCAGCTCCAGGACATCTTTACCGTGTTGTTCTTGTGGCGCGCCGCTGACTATGCGGGCGTAGGTCCGGTGGGAAAAATACACCAACGGGAAGATGAATACGGTGGCAAAGATGAGCGGCCAAAATCCGAAGGCGCCTGCGTTGAGCGGCAAGAAGAGGATGCCGGCACCAACACCGGTGCCAAAAAGCGCGATGACCCAAGAAAGGGTGGAGCCCACCGCCTTTTGCCGGTTGACTTCCTCTGCGGAATTTGTTGGAGCTGCCCCCTTGGTACTTTCCGTGCTGTCATCCGTGCGGGACTCGTGGGTTGGGGCATTCATGAAGGTCCTCAGTCCTTAAAATGGAGGATTAGTGGCAAAAGCGCCTTGTAGAAAGTGTAGCGAAGCCCACTACCAACATGTGCTTTAAACCACATATTTATGCGACTGGGGTGGGTTCCAGAAGGCTTAGGCGTCCAAAGCAACCGCGTTTCACCGAAAATCGGGAGAAATTTTTGCGGAATGCGGTTGTTTTGGACAATTTTGGGAGAACAAGCACGCTGGGCATTAGCGCGTGAAGACTAGCGCGTCCTCCGCAGTGCTGTGGCTATAGCTGTCATCGTTGTTGGCGTATTTATTGCCGCGCAGTATGAGCCAGATGCTCAGCGGGTACAAGATGATTGCCACGGAAAGGGCTTGGATGACGGCCGCGGTATCGGAATCGTGCAGGTAATTCCAGCCAAAGTGCAGGAGAAAGGATACCGCGAGGCAGCCGAGAGCCACGCCGATGCGCCACCAGAGCGGCTTGGCCGCAGCGTAGAGAGCCCAGCCGATGCCCCAACCGGCTAGGGCCGTGAGCAAGACGTGCAGGCCAGGGCCAGCGATAAGGCGCAGGCCCCACATCTGTACGAGCCCAACGAAATCGCTATCCGGGTGAGTGGTAGCGCCCATGGAGCCGTAGAGGATGTTTTCATTGGCTTCAAAGCCTAGGCCAACGACGGCGCCGACCATCCACCCGTGCCAGGGGCGGTTGAGTTGGCGGAAGGACATCAGGACGAATAAAACACCTGCGGCCTTGGAAATCTCTTCAGGATAGGCACCGCTCCATGACATGAAGGAATCGACCCACCCGGAATTGATGGCGAGCTGCATGACCGGTGTGGAGCTTATAGCCGCCAAGCTAATGGCCATGCCAGAACCCCATAAAAAGGCAAGTGGTGCCCATACGCGCGCCGGGCGCGCCCACATGGGGCTCAGCTGCAATACCGCGATGACAATTGCCACAAGAACCGCTGCGATGAGGATGCTGATAATGCCCATCAGCGGTGAGATCAATAGGGTGATGACCGTCTGGGAGATAAACCCGATAAGTCCCAGGCCGGAGAAAATCCACAGCGCGGTGCGAAAAAGTTTAGACATTTATACCAAGGCCTTTCCAGAAAACTCCGCGATATCAGCAGTGAATTCTTCTGGTAGTTCCTCTTGCCCAAAGGCTTTCCAGATGCGTTCAGTGGTCGTGCGCGTTGCCGCGGAATCTCCGGTGACGGTGACCACCCAGTCCTTATTCTCGTCCGCACCGGTGCCGTTGATGGAGATGGCGGCGGTGGAGGAGGGGGCATCGGCAAGCGCGAGGGCACCATCTTTTCCTTCATAGACCTCGCCCTCGGGAAGGCCCGGAGCCATGCCATAGGCTCGGACCATACGGCGCAGGGTGTGCTCGTCGTCGTCAGTATCTTCCACGATGACCGCCTGCACGGAGGCGTCACCGCAGGTCCAGCCAACGCTAGCCAGCGAAGTATAGTCGCGCTCGCAGTACAGATCGGACACGGTAATATCCCAGTCCTGGCTGGGATCAGACAGGGTTACCTGCTCCACATCGGCGTGGTGTGGCGGTAGCACCGCGTGGACGATGGCGGGCAAGGCGAGGACCAACGTCACAAAGGCAAGGACAGCGATAAATAGGACGCGCGGCCGGGCTGGTGGAAAGCGGAATTTTTCCATAGTCCATACCTTAACTGGAAGGTTTGGCCTACAGTGGCAACCATGAAAGATCTTTATCAATTAGTCAACGGACCTTGGGTAGAAAATCACGTTGTCCCAGATGACCGCGGTGTGGATGGCACCTTCCACGCCCTGCGCGATGAAGCAGAAGAACTAGTTCATGACATCGTTAAAGACAACGATGGTCGCCCCGGCAAGCTGTATGCATCCTTCATGGATACCGCGGGCGTCAACAATGCCGGCATGGCCCCGCTGGATGCGGACCTTGACCGCCTGAGTGCGGCCGATCCCACGGAATTGGCGCACCGCTTGGGCGAGCTCGAGCGCGAGGGCGTGGGGGCGCCGGCGACGTTCTGGGTGGAAAAAGACTCGGGCTCGGAAGAGGCCGTTGCCTATATCGTGCAATCCGGGCTAGGCCTGCCGGATGAGGCCTATTACCGCGAAGAAGCGCACGCAGAAACGCTGGCCGCCTACGAGAAGCACGTGGCGGAGATGCTGGGCTTTATCGAGCCCACCCGCCTATTTGGCCTCGGCACCGAGGTAGCCGCCGAGCGCATCGTGGGCCTGGAAAAGGAACTGGCGGCGGGTCACTGGGATGTGGTTTCTACCCGCGATGCGGTAAAGACCAATAACCCGTGCGAATTTTCTGAGCTGCCTTCCATCACCCAAGCCTTGCTCGCTGGTGGAAAGCTGCCGGAGCACCGCGTGGTGAATATGATGCCGTCCTACCTGGAGCACTTGGAAAAGCTCTTTACCGCTGACCGCATGGCCGATTGGCAGCTGTGGGCCACCTGGCACATTCTGCGCTCCCGCGCGGCCCTTTTGCCGGAAGAAGTAGGCGCCAAGAACTTCGAGTTCTACGGCACCCGGCTATCTGGTGCCACCCAGCAGCGCGACCGCTGGAAGCGCGCGGTGGGCCTGGCAGAAAGCCTGGTAGGAGAGGAAATTGGCAAAGAGTTCGTAGACGCGCACTTCCCAGAATCCTCCAAGCGCGAGATGGATGAGCTGGTGGACTACCTCATCGCCGCCTACCGCGAGCGCATTTCCCAGTTGGAGTGGATGACCCCGCAGACCCGCGAGCGCGCCTTAGAAAAGCTTTCCCAGTTCAAGGCCAAGATTGGTTTCCCCGATACCTGGCGTGATTACTCCGGGCTGGAGATTTCTGACCAGGGCGCGGATCTGATTGCCAATGCCCGCGCCGGGTCCGCCTTTTCCCACGACTATGAGCTGGCAAAGATTGGCAAACCCGCCAACCGCGATGAGTGGGTCACCACTCCGCAGACCGTCAATGCTTTCTATAACCCGGTGGTCAATGACATCACCTTCCCGGCCGCCATCCTGCGCCCGCCGTTCTACAACCCGGATGCGGATGCCGCAGAGAACTTCGGCGCCATTGGTTCTGTCATCGGGCACGAAATCGGGCATGGCTTTGATGACCAGGGCTCGCAGTTCGATGGCCAGGGCAACCTGAACTCCTGGTGGTCCGATGAAGACCGCGCGGACTTTGAAGCGCTTACGGCAAAGCTGGTGGAGCAATTCGATGGCCAGGTCCCCACGGTGCTGAAGGAGGCTGGCACCGAATCCGCCGGCGTCAACGGCAAGTTCACCTTGGGCGAAAACATCGGTGACCTGGGCGGACTGGGAATTTCCGTGGTGGCTTACAAGAACTACTGCGCTGATAAGGGCATTGATCTGCTGGGCCAAGAAGAAGAATTTGTGGTTGACGGCGCCGAGCCGGAATTGGCCGAGCACACCTACAATGGCCTGCAGCGCTTCTTCTTGTCCTGGGCCCGCGTCTGGCGTACGGCCATCCGCCCGGAGATGGCGACCCAGTACCTGGCCATTGACCCGCACTCGCCCGCGGAGTTCCGCTGCAACCTCATCGCCGCGAATATCGCTGAGTTCTACGAGGCCTTCGACGTAGACAAAGACTCCGCAATGTACCTGGCCCCAGAGGACCGGGTGACCATCTGGTAAATCAGTTCTTCCCCGAGCCAGCCTTGTGCGCGTTATGTACACGCGTAGGCTCGGGGATATGACTGATGCACACGATAAAGATCCCCACCGGCCGCTAGAGCCTGGCCAAGAATGGCGCATCGGCGGGCAAGACCGCCAGATGAGCGAAGAAGAGCAGCTAGAGCAGCTGGTTTCTTATATCGACGCCCATTATGAGACGCCTGATTTCCGCCCGCCCTGGGCCGGTGGCGGCTCGCCGGAGGCAGACCAGTATTGCGCACTGCTGCCAGACCGCATCACCCACGCCGCCATGATGGTTTTGGGCACCGGGGTTAATCACGCGCTTCCAGGCACGGCGTTTACAGACGGCATTACCGTAGAATCCGCCGAGGTCGGCACCATTTTCCGCCCGTCCGAGCCCACCGGCCGGTGGGCGGTATCGCTGCACTCCGGCGGCTGGTGGCGCGGCGATGGTAAGGCACTGGAAATGCAGTGGCGCCCCGAGGTTGCTGCCGCCGCGCAGCTTTCCGGCACCACGATCATTGACGTGGATTATCCGCTCGCGCCGGAGCATACGGTTAAAGACATGGTTACAGCGGTCGACCGCGCCATTGATTACGCCCGCGAGCAGGGCGCCTCCCACGTCACCACGTGGGGATATTCTTCTGGCGGCGCGTTAGCAGCACTCGCGCCTGCCGATGCCCTCTTGCTCACCTTCCCCGACTTCGGCGCCCTGGCCAACCTGCCGGAGGATTACCGCGTGGGCTATGAACTGCCCACGCAATTCCCTGAGACCTTCGTGCAGACCGCGACCGAGGATGAGATAGCCGATCGCGTCCGCATCCCCCAGGCTAAAGAGCGCGATTACGTCTCCACCCACCGCGTGTCCACCCCGGCCGTGGCGCGCCAGCGCGTGCAGGACGCCGCCGATTTTTTGCGCGGTGAGCTGGCGCAATAAAACCGGCTGCGGCTGGCTGCACAGCTAGGGGGTGGTCGTTATTGCTCGCCCTCTGGCCGGATCTTCATCTCGGATTCTTTCCACAGTCCAGAACGAGTAACGTCCTCATAATCGATCTCTGCCTTGGCCGGGGTATTGCCCTGTGAATCGGTACGCAATTCGTACTTTTCAATGGCACCCCAGTCGCGGGCCCAATCGTTATTGAGGTAGCTCGGGATTTCGTAGGAGTAGTTCACCGCTTCCGCAGTGGACATAGCACCGCCGCCAGAGAAGGATTGGAAATCCGTCAGGGAGGTCTGCGCCGCCGCATCTGGGAGGATGCGATACTCCGGAATCTCGGTTACGCCGGCGTAGTGGTCAAAGGTGCGCTGGCAAGGGAACTGCAGAGCCACTGACCAGTCCAAGAGTGCGGGTTTTTCCGCAGGGAACTGGTTATTGATGGTGTCTAGTTCCGGCACGCGCGGCGGGGTGAAGGCTAGCCAGTCGTCTTCATCGGTGGAATCATCCTCGGCCACTAGGCGCACGACATTGGCTTCTTCCGGCAATTTATCCATGGGCAGGCGCAGGTTGCGCCACTTGGGGGTGGCGCCGACATCGGAAAGCTCTTCTTCTCCCTTATCGGTGACCTTGCCATTCTCATCAATGGTGCCGTATTCCAAGGTGAGCTCCATGCCCTCTTGTTCCACATCATTGACATCGTGGTGATAAATCTTGCCTGCGGCACTGACAGCCAGAACCGGGGTATTTTCCGTGGTCTCCGGAAGGTGATACCACTTCGTGGTTACCTGGGACAGCGACTCTTGGCTTTCAGTGTAAGAGCCCAAGACTGGCACAGTGGTGTAGTCCAAGTTGAAGGGCAGGTGCATGGTCGATCCATTGACGCCCTGCGTGCCGCGGACACCGCCTTCAGAAGTATCGGTGGTTTCTGAAGCCTTCTTCCCAGCGCGGCGGGTCTCCTGCGAATCAGAAGAATCCCCGCCGGATTCCTTATCCGTACCAGCGGTGGCATCGTCTTGGCTGGTGGAGTCGGAATCTTGGGAGCTATCTCCAATAGCACCCACAGAAGCAGAATCTTGATCCTCAGGCTCGATGGATTCGGGGATATTATTTGGCCCGAATCCGTTGCTGGTTTCATCCTTATCTACCAAGGAATCGCCCAAGTCACCATCTACTGGGGTGAGGAAGGAGTCATTGGTATTGGTTTCTACCAAGGTTTCATTTGCCAGCGAGCAGGTATCACCACGCAAGGATGCAAGGTTGCCCTTGCCCACTGAGTAGGAATCCGCCTGGGCGACGGTGGATTTGGCAAAAGAAGCCATCGAAAAAGCCACCACAATGGCGCAGGCTACAGCGATGGGCGCGGACATGATGCCGGCCGAGCGCGATACCTTCGCGGCGGCTTCTTGCTTGAATTCCTTTTCCGTGCCTTCCTCTTGGGCCTGCAATTTGCGATGGCTGTGGCGCAAGGATTGCACCACGCCGACCGCGAGAACGACCAAGGAGATGGCGAGCAGGATCGAGTTGGCCTCAACGCCCTTCAACTGCACCGTGCGATCCCACCACGGGATGCCGAAGGAGGATACATACCACCATGCATTCCAACCCGCGAAGGAGATGGCGAGCAAAAAGAGCACCGCGGCGATGCTAAAGGTGCGGGCGCGCGGGGAGCGCAACGCAAACCGGGATAGCACTACGGCAGCCAGCGCAGCGATCACCCCAGCAACACCGGCATAGATACCAAAGTGGTGCGTCCACTTGGTCGGGGTGAACATGAGGAAGAACATCGACAGCGCCACGATGATGAGCAGGCGCTGGGTGGGACCGACTGCGGCACCAATAACGCGGCGATCCTTGATAAACGCAGCCAGGATGAGCACCAAGCAAAACAGCATGGTGAGTACGGCGAAGCGGCGGGTCAGCGAGCCATCCACGGATTCTTGGAAGAGCGTGGAATAACGGGCGTATTCGGAATACCACGGCAGCGACGGTCCGACCTCCGAGCGCACCCGGGTGGATTCGGCAACGCTGGCCAAGGTTTGATCCCCAAAGGCGGCGACGATAATGGCAGTGCCGGAGGCCAAAAATGGGGCAACCAGGCTAAGCCAACCGGTAGCGCCGCCGCCCATGGCGGGCACGCGCGCGGCCATGGCACGGAATAGGTGTGGCAGGCTCACGAGGAATACACCGACCGCAAAAAGGCCAGTGGGGCCAGCGGCGAGCGTAATCGTGGCAGCGATGGTGCCCACGGCGGCCGGCAGCAACCGGTGGGTGGCAAGGGCGCGCTCAAAGGATGCCCACGTCACCATCACGCCTAAAGCCACGATTGGCTCCGGGCGGGTGCCGTTGTTATACGGCAGCCAGAAGGCCAGGAACATCAGTGCGGCGGTCCAGTGGCTGACGCGGCGGGCATCGACGATGTCCCCAAAGCGCGGCAGCATTTCCCGCGAGAGAATGAACCAGATAATCAGGCCCGAAATCAGTCCGGGCAGGCGGACGAAGACTGACGCGGCGGAAATCTGCGAAAGTAGTGCGACGAGGTCATAGTACGGTGAGCCAAATGGCGCCTCCGGCACGCCGTACCACCGGTAGTAGTTGGCCATGTAGGTGGCGTTATCGAAGACGCGGCTCATGGAGAAGATGAAGCCATCGTCAGAGGTATTGGCGCCGAAGATATACCAGAAGCCCAAGACTGCGGCGACGACGCCATCAAGGGGGCGAATCTTCTTCCACGTCTCTGGCATGAAGCGCAGCTTTTGCCCATCAAGGCGGTCAATGCGCCACAGGCAGAATAGCGAGACAATCACCATGGCGACGCCGAGCCACATCGCGATGGACTTAATCAGAGAGGGAGAAGAAGTAAACCGCGAGTTGATATCGACGTGGATATTCAACCCGTCATCGACCAAGCTTTGCACATTGGCATCATCTTTGAGCTCGGTATACACACCGGTGACCTGTGGGCGCAGGTCATCCTCGGTGGTCTTTTTGTGCTTGCCGACGCTGACGGTGGTGCCGTCACCGGTGGCGGAGATGTGCAGCTGGGCGTCATCGGAAAGCTGCGCTACTTCTTTAGCGCTTAAGGTCAGCAGGACCTCATCGAGCGAGACCACAGACAGGCCGTCATCGCCGGAGCGGACAAATAGGCCGCGGTTTGAGGCCTTCTTAGACTCGGGTGGGACGGTGCTGTAGACCATGTTTTGGCCATCGCGGAGCTCATCCACCGCGGACATGGGGATGGTGGCCTCCAGGTTTTCTGGCGCCACGGAGATAAGCGGTGCATTGATAGATTGCAGCGAATCATTCTGCGGCCAATCAAAGGAAGACTGGGTTTGGTTCACTGGCAATAGCGGGGTGGCTATAAAACACAGGAAACCAATTAACCCGGCGATGATCGCGGTCCAGCGCAGCCCGGCAGGGGCTGTGGCGACACTTAGCCCAGAGGGGCGTGCTTCTTTTGATTTCGTTTTAAGGCTATCTGACACGGCGATTAGTGTACGTCAGTCTGGCCCAAGTTCCCGTGTGCACGCCCCGATAACCCCGGGGAAGTGTGGGTAAACTTACTGGGTTCGCACCGCCGTTACGAATGGACCCGTTTGCTCCAGCTCCCAGCCTTCCGCAAAGACCTCGGGGTTGAAGAAGACTGCGCGGTAGCGAATATTTGGCTGATTAGGATAGATATCTTCAGCCAAGTGCACCTTGAATCCATCATCTTTATTGTCGAGGTCACCGCGGAAGATGATGGCATCCGGCCCGCGCCACGGTGCGGAATCGAGGGATTTTTGGAACTCTGCAGGAGTAGAGTCCCACGATTCATCCGCCCATGCTTCAATCTGGTCATTGCGGTGCTTGAATTCCCCGAGGGGATTAGCATAGTGGCTGGTAAAGGCGTTAAAGCCCCAGTATGGGTAGTAGGCCATGAAGGTTTTTTCATCCGTGAGGACTACCGTTTCGTTGGCCGTATAGCCCTGATCCTGGATGAAGTTGTGGATATCCAGATAATAATGAGCGGAATCGCTGGTAAAGCGATCCGCGCGCTCGCCGTAACCATCGGTATCGCTGTAGGCGTAGTCGATGGCATCCTCATTTTCCTCTGGGATCTGCTGGGCATAAAAAACACCCGCCAGCGTCAAAATGAGACCAAAGACGGCGGTCAGACGCTTATTGCCCGCGCTGGAAAAGCTGGCGGGGTATAGCCGGTGGATGCCGACGGTGCGCACTTCCCCTAGGGCGAGAATGCCAGCGGTGGCAAAGAGCAGCACCACGATGACCTCGAGGCGGAAGCTCAGCAGCGTGGTGCCGGCTAGGGTCACCACCATGGATAGGACGATCCACCCATAGATGCCGATGAGGGCAAGGCCGAGCGCGCGTATCTCCGCGTTCTTCAAACGCATGACGATATAAACCAAGCCGACTAGGCAGAGGAATCCGATGATGCTCAAAGACAAGAAGGGTACCGGAATCTGCGTGCCTTCTTCCGGCAGGTAGTGCTGCGCGGTGGTTTGCAGCGGTGCCGTCGAGTGCAGCACGCTCCAGAGATAGGGGGCCCATGCGATCAGCGCGATAGCTATAGAGATAACCGCGATGATGATTAGGCGGACGATGGGGCGCCACGTGCGCTCATAAAACGCGGTAAATACCGCAATGAGGCTCACGACGGTAAGCGCTGCCGCACCAGTAAATAGCGTGTAGAAAGTGGCAGAAATGCCGAGGTATAGCGCCACCGCAAGGGTGGACAAGCGCGATCCCTGGAAAGCCCTAGCGCTCAAGACCGCAATGGCCGGGATACCCATGGCGATGACGGCAGAGTACGGCTCTTCCGCCGCAATGGTCAGCGTGATGGCGGTGGTGGTAAGCGCAATGGCGGTTCCCACCGGCAGGGATTTTGTGAGGTGCTGCCAGATGGGAACGAGGATGCAGCCTGCTACCGCAATGGAAATCAGCGACCAGGGCTGGTAGACCTCCCAGCCCGGGACGCCGAGCAACGAGCCGAGGCGCCCGCCTAACCAGAACCAGCCCACGGGGTAGAAGGTGGGCATGTCCAGGTAGTTCATATCCGCATAGCCCATTTGATCCACCGAGCGGGTAAGGAACTGGGTGCGGAATGCCTGGTCCACCTGTACGCCATCGAGCCAGAGGCGGGAGGCCGAAAGTGGCAGGCCGATGGATGCGAGGGTTAAAAGGGCCGGTGATAGGTAGGTCACGGCATACGTTACCCACGTGCGCCACCGCGGCCTAGAGAAAGTCTCCTTGTAATGGTCATAAATCCACCACGCGCTAAACCCACCCGCTAGCGCCAAGGTGATGACAACGCCGACGGTAGATAGCGCGCGGGTGACCATGGAGGTATTAAAGGACGGCAGGGATACCGCCTTGAAGGCATACCAACCAAGGAGGGTGACGATGCCGCCGCCGAGGGCGGCAAAGAAGATACCCAGCAGGGTGGAGCGGTGGGGTAGCGCATCTGCGTGATACGCGGTGGTGCGTTTCTTCTCGCTCACTGGAGCTGCTTGGGAAGGCGTAGCTGGGCTTGTCATGCCCTTTAGTTTCGCATACCTTAATCACTCTTCTGGGATTAGGCGCGGTGTGAGCTGTGGCTTATTAACTAACAAAGCGCGCAGGGCGGAGGGCCTTTTAAGGGCCCTGCGTACCCTGCGCGCTACTCCCTGTGTGCTACCCACTGTGCGCTACTCACTGTGCCCTGCAGTTCGCAGGGCACAGTGGAAACGGTTAGAACGGCAGCTTGCGGAAGATGGGCTGCGGAATGAACTTGAATGCTAGCGAGACGTACTTAAACAGCGGGTGGACGTAGATGGACTGCTTGCCATCCAGCACCGCCTGCACGGTAGCCTTGGCCACGTCAGAGACATTAACGGTCAGCGGGGCATCGCCGGCTTCGGCTGACATCTTGGTGCGAACCTGGCCCGGGCGAACGACGAGCACGTTGGCACCGGAGCCGCGTAGCGCTTCATCCAAGTTGATGTAGAAACCATCCACGCCGGCCTTGGAGGCGCCGTAGACAAAGTTGGAGCGGCGCACGCGCATGCCCGCTACAGAGGACATAGCCACGATGGTGCCGTGACCCTGGTGCTTGAACTTTTCGGCCAACAGCACGCCGAAGGATACGGGCGCGGTGTAGTTAGTCTGGGCAGAAGCCACGGCCTTATCGTGGTTTTGCCACAGCTCTTCCTGGTCCCCCAGGGTGCCAAAGGCCACGATGGCGATATCGACATCGCCGCGCTCCCAGGCCTTCTCGATGACCGCCGGGTGCGAGTCAAAGTCCGTGGCATCAAAGTCCACGACCTCGACATCCGCGCCGCGGGCCTCTAGGTCAGCCTGCGCCTTTTCGATGCGCGGGGACTGGGCGCGGGCAGCCAGGGTGACCTTGGCAGGGCCGCGCTCAAGGAACTCAGCGACGACGCCGAGGCCGATTTCAGAGGTACCGCCCAAAAGCAGGATGTGTTGGGCTTGGCCTACTGCATTAAGCATGGTTTAAAAAGTCTCCTTCATGAGGGTGGTGATGAGTCCAGTGATTAGTGCAGCTCGAGGCGGCGGGACATATCGGAGGCAAAGACCCCGGTGGGGTCGATGTCATTGCGGGTCTTGAGCCAGCCTTCTAGGCCCGGGTACATCTGGTGGAAGTTCTCGGCAGAGGTGCGCGATTCCTTAGCCAAGTACAGGCGGCCGCCAAACTCCATGACGCGGCGATCCAGGTCATCGAGAAGCTCGCCCAAGCCCGGGCGGATGGGGAAGTCAACGCAGACGTTCCAGCCCGGCATCGGGTACGACAGTGGCGCGCGGTTGCCTTCGCCGAAGAGCTTGAATACGTTCAGCGCGGAGTAGTGGCCGGAGCGCTGGATATCGCGAATGATCTCCTTGAACGGCTCCACGGCCTCCGTGGGAACGACGAACTGGTACTGCAGGAAGCCCTTGGAACCATAGCCGCGGTTCCACTCACCAATGAGATCAAGCGGCTGGTAGAACTGCGTCAAGTTCTTTACCTGGTTCTTCGCCGGCGCGCCCATGGTGTAGTAAGCCAAGCCCACAGCAGACAGGCTGAGCTTATTCAGCGTCCAAGACGGGAAGATATCCGGCACTGTCATCAGCTGCGGCGCGTTGAACTTCAGCGGATCCTTCGCCAGCTTGGGGGCCAATTCCTCGAGCTGCGCCAAGGTGGCCAGGGAGCCGCGGGAAATGGTGGAGCGGCCTAGCTTCGGCTCTGGGGAGATGACATCGAACCATGCAGAGGAGTAGGTGTAATTGTGCTCCGAACCATCCGAGTGGAAGGCAATGGTTTCTTCCAGGTTATCGGTGCGATCCGTATCCGCGATGAAGTAGGCGGTTTCCGTCTTGGTCATGCGGATGGTAGCGCGCAGGATGATGCCGGTAAGGCCCATGCCGCCGATGGTGGCCCAGAAGAGGTCACCGCTCGGGTCATCCTCGCTGCCTTCTGGGGTGAGGTGGAGAACGCGGCCATCAGCAACCAGCAGCTCGATGGAGACCACATGGTTGCCAAAGGAACCGGCGGAGTGGTGGTTCTTGCCGTGGATATCGGGGCCGATGGCGCCGCCGATGGTGACCTGGCGGGTGCCCGGCAGGACCGGAACCCACAGGCCATAGGGCAGCGCGGCCTTCATGAGTTGGTCAAGGGTGACGCCACCATCGACATCAACAAGCGCGGACTCCGGGTCAATGGAGTGGATCTTGTTCAGCTTTTGCATGTCGATGACCAGGCCGCCGCCATTTTGGGCGGGGTCACCATAGGAGCGTCCCATGCCGCGCGCGATGACGCCGCGGCGCAGGTGGGCGGGCTTGTCCGAGTTATCGTCCGCGACCTGTGCCACTGCATTCTTGATGACGTCCACGTCTTCCGTGGACAGCACATGGGCGGTCGTGGGGGCGGTGCGGCCCCAGCCGTGCAGGGACTTTTCGGTGGTATGTAGTTCCATCTCTTACTCTTTGCTCGACGGATTGTATCGATGTACCAGCCTACCTAGCTCATAGTGCGGTGGCTGGAGTGACGTTCGTGATATTTAAAACATCGTGGGCACACAGACTGCCCCGAATGCGGCGCTTTAGAGATCCATGATCTCGCGGATTTCTTCCGGTAGCCCTGCTAGGGACTCAATCGTGGGCCCTTCGTAGGTTCCTAAAATCTCGTACACCCGGCGCCGCGAAGTGGAATCCAAAATCGGCATTTCCTCTGCTAAAAGGCGCGTCATAAAGGGGCTGAGCGGCAGATTGGTGTGCTCTGTTGCTTCAAAGTGCCCGTGGCGCTTATCGTCCTCGGCCCGCTCATCCTGAGCGGCTTGCTGGGCGGGGGTCATATGCTCTGTCTTTTCCGAGTACATGCGCAATAGCTTACCGCCGCTTAGAGTGGTCGCTATGACAAACAACCGCGAAGCAGCAGAAGAATCCCGCGATAATTACGCCCTCGATGACACCTTGGCTGGGCGCATCACCCAAGCGGCCGCCCAAGGTATCGTCACCTCTTACCCGGACTGGATTAAATCCAAAAAGGGACTTATTACCGCCTACGTTTTGTCCACGATTGGTTTTGGCGCATTGGTGGCCTATACCAATGCCCAGGCCGAAGAGGACGGCGATGAACCACGCTCCCCGCAGGAATTTGCGGATAAGGGTCTTAAGCTCTGGGCCATTTTGGCAGCGGTGCTTATCCTAGTGGGCCTTGCTCTATGGGCCGATGTAGCCGTGTCCCGCAAGGTGGTGTCTTTCCTGCGGAAGCGCGGTGTCAAGCGCCCGTGGACGCTGTTGGGAGCAATCGGAGCGGCAACTACATTTATCATCAGTGGGATGGAAGCGCGAGATATAGAAAAACTGGCTTCTTAAAATTTGCGTATGGTGGGGCCCATGAATGCAGGGGTCACCGATATTTCACAGGCACGGGCTCGTCGTGCCGACCCGCTGCTGTCATTAAAGCGGGAACCGCTCACCGTCATCTGCCAAGCCTCCAATATCCGTGCGGATGGGGAAGTCCACCGCCAAATTGGTTTTAGCGATGCGCTTACCTTGCATGAGCTGCAGAAAGTACTGCACATCTGTTTCGGTCTGCCAGATGAAAACTCCCCGTGGCATTTTTACGAGCACAGTGATGCCCGCGGCCCGCGCCTTGACCCAGAGCGCCAGGCATCCGAATTCCTCTGGCGCGAGGGCGACCAGATCGATTTTGTCTGGGGCCTCTGGGACTTTGAGCTGGTGGTCGCGGAAATCTATCCCCGCGATAATGGCACCCCCAACGCACTGTGCGTGGGTGGCTCGGGTAATCTCTTTGCGCCCTTTGAACTTACTGCGGTGAACCGGGAATTGACCGGTGAAAAGATCACCGATGAAGTCCTGGCCAAGGTTAAACCACAGGTAAGGGCGCTCATCGAACGCACTAAGCTCTATGACTTTGTTCCCCTCTTACAAGCCATGGACTTAAACCGCGGAAGTGATCTACCGGCGGCCACCGCCGAGGCACTGGCCAGCCTGCCGCGCGAGGTCACCAATGAGGGCAAAGATGCTTTTTGGTCCATGGCCTTGGCTATATCCTGCATGGGCGGTGAGGAGCTGACCGATTCCGTGGTGGAAACCACCATGGATGCCTTGGGCTGGGTCAATGATGATGGCAATACCTTGAAAGGCGCGGAGATTCGCGCGCTGTGCGATGCCTCCTTGGACCAGCTATCCCAGATTGGTGCCTACGGTAAGGACGCCGCCGCGCCGGTGTACCGCCTAGACATGTACCGCGCGCTGCTGCGCGGGTAAGCTAACTGCCTGTGACTAATCCACTTGAAGATGCTGCAGAAGTAAAGCGCCCCTCCAGCTCTTTGAAGCAGCAGTTGGTGCGATTTATTGCGGTAGGCGTCTTTGCCGCCGTCATTGATTATGGGCTGACGCTGTTATTGACCCATTTAGGTCTGCACCGCTCTGGGGCGAAGGCGATTGGTTGGGTCTTTGGCACCATCGCTGCCTATCTGGCCAATGCGCGCTGGACCTTTGGCACGAAGGTGTCCGGCCGCACGGCCGTGACCGTGGGCGTGTTATACGTATCCACCTTTGCCGTGCAGAATTTCTTGTACTGGGTACTCAATGAGCCGCTGATTTCCTTAGGCTTTGAAGGCGCGGTGAAAGACACCATCGCCTTCGTCATTGCCCAGGGCGTGGCGACGGTGACCAACTTTGCCATCCAGCGTGTCTTTATCTTTAAAGAAAAGTAGGCCTGCGGCGCCTTAGGAGCGATTTCCGGGGCGGCGGAAATCCTCGCGGCGCCCGCGGTTGTGCAGCTTGAGCCACTCCAGGAATCCAGCCGGATCGTGGCGTTGGACCAAGAAGAACCAGCCAAAGCGGGCAAATTCCTGGGGCAAAAGCTTGCGCATGCCGCGTTGCCACAGCAGGTAGCCACGGTTGCGGTAGGTGAAATAGCGCTTGAACTCGCCCTCCGGGTACTGGGTATGCATCTTTCCGCCCAAGATGGGCTTGAATTCATCCGAGCCATCCGGGTGCAGGTAGCTGGTGGTCAAAGCTGTGCCGAAGGACAGCCCGGAGTTGACCAGGCGGCGGTGGTATTCCACCTCATCGCCGCGGATGAAAAGGCGATAATCCGGCACGCCGATGGTCTGCATCGCCGCGGCGGAAATCAGGGCGCCATTAAACAGGGAGGCGATCCCGGGCAAGAAGTCTCCTTCCAGCTCCTCCATGCGGCGGCGCCACACCAGCCCTTGGCGCAGCGGGAAGGCCAAGCGGCCGGGATCGTCGATATTGCACACGGCAGGTGAGACCTCGTGCAGGTTATTATTTCCTGCCACGCGGTAGAGCTCTTCTAATACGCCGTAATCGGCGGGGCGGCCATCATCATCGGCGCACCACACGGCATCGGCGCCGAGTGATAGCGCGGTAAGGAAACCGAGGGCGAAACCGCCCGCACCACCCAGGTTGGTCTTGGACGGCACGTAGACCGCGCGATCGCCTGCCAGGGATTCCACCGCGTCACGGACCGCATCCTCGGCGCCATTATCCACCACGATAACCCACTGCACGGGGTGGGTTTGGTTGACTACCTTTTCGAGCGAGGCGCGCAGCAATTCCGCGCGCTGGTGGGTGACAATGACGGCAGCGGTGGTACCGGTGGAATCAAGGGTGGCAGTCATGCGTTCCATCTTGCCACCGGGGAATGGATCTGCCGCGGATAAACACTCGGGCCCGACCCCCGGAAAGTGGACACATCGGGGGCTAGCTATGCTGCTGTGGTCAGTATAGCCGAAGACTTGGTTTCAAAGACATCAGGCGCTACGAGATTGCACCAGGAGTGCCGCCGGCGCGTGTTATAGCGCATGCACCACCGGAAGACCTCTTGGCGACAGGTAATTGGGTTGTCAAAGACTTTCCGATCACGCAGCACTTCTCGCTTTAAGGTGGCGTTAAACGATTCTGCCAGGGCATTATCGGCACTAGTTCCCACCGCTCCCATGGACTGGCGGACACCTAACGACGAGCAGTAGTTCCTAAAGGTTTGTGAGGTGTACACACTGCCGTGATCAGAATGGAAAATAGCCCCGTCAAGACTGCCACGCACACCATGTGCGTGGGCTAGAGCATCAATGACCAACGAGACACGCATGTGGTCTGCGAGTGCATAACCTGCAAGTTTCCGTGAATGAAGTGTCAATGACTGTGGCCAAATACATGTTCTTGCCGCCCTTACACGGCAGGTATGTAATGTCGCCGACATACACACGGTTCGGCTCGTCAGCTGTGAACTTGCGGCCTACTAAATCTGGCATGACACGGTGACCAGGCTTACGCCTGGTGGTGATGCATCGACGCCGTTTGCTAAAGCCTTTTAGCCCCATGGATTTCATGATGCGTGCAACCTTCTTGTGATTGACCGGGGTATACGCCAGGTCTTCCTTAAGGCTTGCGGCGATGCGTTTAGCTCCGTAAAGCCCGTGCTCATCATCAAAGATGGTCTTTATTCTTGCACCAATAAGACCGTCAGAATATATCTTTAACCTGCGCTTTTTACGGGTGCTCACCCACTTGTAAAACGAGGAACGATTCAGCTTTAAAACGTGGCACATCCGCATAAGCCGAGTATTCGGTTCGGTGGTCATAGACAAACTGGAAGCGGATCACCAGTGAGTTGCTTTAAGCAAAATATTTCGCGGCCTTGCGCAGGATGTCACGTTCTTCGCGCAGTTTTGCGTTTTCTTTTTCTAACTGGCGGATTCGTTCGGAATCATTCGCCGCTTGGGCTTGATCGTGCACTGCTTTTATGCGGGCACGTTTGCCGGTGCCGTACTTTTTGACCCAAGCATGAAGCGAGGCTCGATTGATACCGAGCTTGGCTGATGCTTTGTTCAGCGAGAGGTCCTCATTGTTCTCATAGAGGGCCACGGCATCGCGTTTGAACTGTTCGGAGTACCTGGACATGGTGGTAGATTACCAATCTTGCCAGCCCGACTGGGCTGGATATCAGGTGTCCACCAAATGGGGGTCAGGTCCCTCCGCGTGGGCTAAGCTGACTGCTTATGGAAAGCATGTGGCCACCGTTTGGGCTGACGATTCGCGCGAGCGATACAACCCACCCTGGCGTGGAACTGCGCGTGATGCGCGATGAGGATATTGCGGCAATCGCCGGTGTGGCGCCAGAGGACATCTACGGCGCAGACATTCCAGATTACGCCTTTCCGTGGTTATTCAATCCCAGGATGAATACGCCTGCGGCGGCGGCCCAGTTCCGGTGGAGCAACCGGGCGCAGCTGCGCCCAGAAAAGTGGTCCTTGGACTTCATCGTGTGCGATGCGCACTCAGGAGAAATCCTGGGTACTATCGATGCGCGGGCGGAGGACTTCGCTAGAACGCGAGAAATTGCGACCGGTTCCTGGGTCTTTCACCGCTTCCAAGGCCAAGGGGTGGGCACGCTCATCCGGCACGCGGTTGTGGCCTTTGGCCTCGATTACCTAGGTGCGCAGGCGATGAGCACGAGCTGGGTGGCGCACAATGAGGCCTCGGCGCGGGTGAGCCAGAAGCTGGGCTACCAGGTGGTTTCTGAAGGGGAAGAAAAGGCGGGGCCGCAGAATAGTTCGCAGCGGCACGTGACTGCGCGCGTGGCGGCTTATAACTATAAACGCCCGGATGACCTGTGCGTGGAGGTCTCCGGGCTGAGCCAGCAGCTGCTGGGGATGCTGCGCTAGCTCCTACCCAGCGGCGTCTTCGCCCTCAAAGCGCTGGCGCAGATCGCGCACGTATTCGCCTACTTCTGGGCCCTCGTACTGGCCCACGACTTCAGATACCTCGCCCACGGAGCGGATTTCGCCGTGATCGATCCACAGCGCGGTATTGCACAGCTGCGCCAAAAAGTCATTGGAGTGGGAGGCAAAGACCAAGATGCCGGAGCGCTTAACCAGCTCTTGCAGGCGCACGCGGGCCTTGGCCATGAAGGCGGCGTCGACGGCGCCGATGCCCTCATCCAGCAGCAGGATTTCCGGCTCGATGGAGGTCACTACGCCGAGTGCCAGGCGCACGCGCATACCGGTGGAGTAGGTGCGCAGGGGCATCGATAAGTAATCGCCCAGCTCGGAGAACTCTGCGATTTCATCCATCTTTTTCTTCATCTGCTTGATGGATTGGCCCAAAAACAGCCCGCGGATGATGATGTTGTCGTAGCCGGATACCTCTGGGTCCATGCCCACGCCCAAGTCAAAGACGGGGGCGACGCGCCCGCGGACATCGGCGGTACCGCGCGTGGGCTCGTAGATGCCGGAGAGCAGGCGCAGCAGCGTGGACTTGCCGGCGCCATTGTGGCCAACGAGCCCGACGCGATCGCCTTCGCGCAGGTGCAGGTTAATATCCCGCAGCGCCTCAACCACCACGGTGTTGTGGTCATTTTTCCCAATGGCACCGCCCGCGGTAGAAAGCATGGCCTTTTTTAGGGAGCGGGATTTGGCATCAAAGATGGGAAAGTCCACGCACGCGTTATACGTATCAATTGAGACCATTAGTTTTTATCCTTTCAACGAGCCTCATGGTGGGGTGGGTGTAAAGGAAGGGAGGCTATACCCAGTAGCTCACGCGGAAGCGCCACTTGCGCATGACTAGCCCGGCGATGAACAAGCCGATTGCGGTGCAGCCGATGACGATCCACCAGTGGTAGGCGGCAACGGGCTCACCAATCATTGGGGCGCGCACGATTTCCAGGTAGTGATACAGCGGGTTGATTTCCGCGATGCGGGCGCGGTCTGCCACCGCACCGCCTTGGTCCTTGAGCGTATTGGTCATCCAGACAATCGGGGTGACGTAGAACAATAGCTGCGTCAGGGCTTCTAGCAGCGGGGCAACGTCGCGGAAGCGCGTGGCGATGATGCCAAAGAACATGGTGACCCACACACCGTTAATGAGCAGGAGCAGCAGCCCGGGGATAAAGAGGAAGAACTCCCAGCCCAGGTTGCGCGGGAAGATCATGATGAGCAAGAGCCAGATGATGAGGTTATGGCCTAAAAACAGCGTTTGGCGCCACACCAGGCGGTACACGTGCACCGAAAGTGGGGCGGGAAGCTGCTTAATCAGTCCCTCATTTTCAATAAAGACCGTGGCGCCTTCCTTGATGCAGCCCGAGATAAAGGTCCACATAATAAGGCCCACGGTGACGTGGGGAAGGAATTCCGCGACGGGAATCTGGAAAAGCATGGAATACAGCAGGCCCAAGGCAAGCGCCATCACACCGGTGGCGATGGTGATCCAGAACGGGCCAAGGACAGAGCGGCGGTAGCGCTGCTTGATATCTTGCAGGCCCAGCTTGAACCACAGCTCACGCTGCTGTGCACCCCGCGTAAGGTCCGCGAAAGCAGCCTTGAGGGTCATGGACTGGGACGCTGGAACGGCCTCGCCTTCTGGCTGGGAGGTCATGCGGGCGATATCAGCGCGCAGTTGATTGTTATCTTGCACGCCCAACACCCTAGCGCGCGTGCTGGGCAAACGGGGAACTACACGCCGCTAGCCTGCGAAAACGGCGATGCCCAGGGAAAATTCAGATTTGGGAAACTGACGCCAAACGCGTATACAGTAGGGAATCGACGGCCACGTGGTGGCAGTTGTTCAGTGCGATGAAGAAGGGGACCTAATGCCAGCAGCTTCGGCACACTATGACGTCTTTAGTGCGCGAGGTTTGTACACCGGGCTATCTGATGGCTGGACGTACCTCAACGCGCACGCGGTGCCCCAAATCTCGGAGCGCGTGACTTCCGGCGTTGCGCGGTCCTTCCGGATGGCGACGGCGGTAGCGACGCAAGAAGGCCCAGGCGGCGCCCACTCGGCTGCGCCGGAGCCGGGCCGGCTGGCAGGCGATGGCAACTACGCGGCAGCACGCATGGCCATTGCGGATCTCACCGGTTCCAAGGCGGACCGCGTGGTTCTTGGCCCGTCCCTGCCCGTGCTGTACCAATCCTTGGCGCGCGCGGCACGCCCACTATTAGGCAGCAATTCCTCGGTGGTGCTGTCCAAGCTGGATCCGCCTACGCTGTATTCGGCTTTTTCTGAGGTGCGCGCCGATATTCGCTGGGCACAGCCAGATCTTGGCACCGGCGAATTGCCGGGATTCCAGTTCGCGGAGCTTGTCGATGGCTCTACCAGGCTCGTCTCCTTTTCCGCCGCGCATGAGCTGTTGGGCACGGTATCCCCGGCAGAGGAGATCATTGACACGGTGCGGGGGCGCTCGCGTGCTTGGACGCTTCTCGATGTCTCCGCAATCGCGCCCTACCGCCCCATCCGCTTCGATGAGCTGGGCGCGGATATCGTAGGCATCGACATCGGCCTGCTTGGTGGGCCGCAAATGGCCGCCTTGGTCTTCCGCGATACGCGCATGCTCCGCCGCCTGGATGCCTTAAATCCCATCTATTCCAAGGAAGATGGACGCAAGCTAGAGACCCCGGTTTCTTCTGGCTTGGCCGGTGGCGTGGGGCCACTGGTAGACCACCTTGCGGCCTTGGCTGGTGGGGATAAGGGTTCGCGCCGGGTGCGGCTTAATAAGTCCATGACCGCCTTGAGCGCCTACCTCGAGGACTTGCGTGCGGATCTGTACTCATTTTTGAGCACGCTTCCCGCCGTACACATCCTGGGTGTTACCGGCGAGGCGGCGGCGGGCGCTTCCGATAATCGCTTGCCGCGCCTTACCTTTGCGGTCCAGGGCGTGCCCGCGGAGACGGTGTACAAGCGCCTCTTTGATAATGGGCTCGTCACCACCCTGGCTCCGCAAACGCCGCTGCTGACGGAAATGGGCGTGGAAGAGATCGGTGGTGCCGTTACCGTGGCATTAGGTCCGTTTAATACCCACCACGATATCGAGCACCTCGTGCGCGTCGTTGCCTCGCTCGCTTAAATTCGCCTAAGCAAGGCGCGCTGGGGAAACTACACCGTGAGGACCAGAGTGCCGGTGACCTCGCCGCTGTCGAGGTCGGTGTGGGCTTTGGCGGCATCGGCAAGCGGGTACGTGCCATGCAGCGCGTGCTTGACGCGTCCATCCTCCAGCATGGGCCACACATTCTTGATGGTGCCGGCGACGATCTCCGCCTTATCGTCCAAGTCACGCGCGCGCAGCGTCGTGCCCTGAATGGTCAGGCGCTTCGGCAGCATGGGGGCCAGGTTGATGTCCGCCTTGGTGCCGCCCTGCATGCCAATGATGATGAGCTTGCCGTCCTTGGCCAGGCACTTCATGTTCTTTTCCAGGTACTTTGCGCCGATGATATCCAGGATGACATCGCAGCTGCCCTTGAGCTCGTCGACGAAGTCCTGCTCCTTGTAGTTGATGAGAATATCCGCGCCGAGCTCGCGGCAGCGTTCCAGCTTTTCCTGCGATCCGGCGGTAACCGCCACCTCAGCGCCCAGCGCCTTTGCTACCTGGATGGCAAAGGTGCCGATGCCACCGCCACCGCCGTGGATGAGCACGCGCTGGCCCTCGTGCAGGCCCGCCTCGATGCCCAGGTTGGACCACACGGTGCAGCCGACCTCAACCACGGCCGCGGTTTCTTCCAAACTAAATCCCTTGGGCAGCGGAAGCAGTTGACCCTGCGGGACCGCGACGTATTCTGCATAGCCGCCGCCTGCAAGCAAACAGCCCACCTCGGTGCCAGCTTCCCAATCCGTATCGCCGGCATCCTCAATCACGCCGGCGGCCTCTAGGCCAATGATTTCCGATTCCCCTGGTGGCGGCGGGTACGCGCCCATCGTCTGCAGAATATCGCCGCGGTTGACTCCCGCGGCTTTTACCTTCACCAGTACCTCGCCGGATCGCAGCTCAGGAACGTCTACGTCCTGCAGCTCTAGCGACCGTGGGGTATCAGGATCGGTCTGAACGATTGCCTTCATCTGTGTAGCACTCATACCGCCAATGTAATGGAGGAGGTGTGGTGTGCGCCACGTCCATTTCCTCGTGGGGCAATGTGATTCGCGCGGGACTGTTTAGTAAGCTAACCAAGTTGCCTCTTCGGCACGATGGAGACGTGGCAGAGCGGCCGAATGCACCGGTCTTGAAAACCGGCGAGGTTTATTCCTCCGCGGGTTCAAATCCCGCCGTCTCCGCAGTGTCATGAGTCGCGACATGCTTGACAGGTCAGTCGCGACATCGTTGACAAACCGGCATCTCAGTCGTTTTTGTTCTGGGGTGCCGGTTTTTCGTGTT